>CAIODE010000350.1 GCA_903856875.1 uncultured Burkholderiales bacterium | reverse complement strand
TTGGCTGATGACAGGCATCAGCCAACTTTTTGGGCTCCGAAAGAACATTGACTATTTGAATATGTCTCTATGAGAATTGACGCTCAAGGAATATTCACTCAAAAGGCACGTATCAAACGCAGTTGGTAGCTCTTCACGACAATTGCATTTTCACCTTGGAAGTTATTGCTGATGTGAAAATTCAAAGCCATGTCTTGGCCGGGCAACTTGTACGAAATGAAGGGTCCGCCACCCATGGTTTTATAACGACCATTGACAATTTTGGCTTTATCTGTCCCTGAATAGGAGTCGTCACTGATTTGCTGTATTGAAAATACATTGAGGCCAAAAGCAAAATCACCACTCACCTTGACGATGCCGCCTTCTGCATAAATGAAATTGCCGCTCTTGTAGCTGGTGTCTTTGTTAACCGTATTGAAGCCATAAGCTACTCGCCCTGCAACGGTGATGCGTTCTTTGGGGTCTAAGTTGTAGCTGACTGTTGCACCCGGCCTGATGGTGTAGAAATCACCGAACCCAGGGTTGGATTGCAGATTTGTTTGTCTGACGGGGTCAAATTTGCCTGTGGGCACATACAAAGAAACGCCGGCAGTGACTCTTAAACGGTCTGCATTTCTAATCCAAAGTGTGGAAAGTTCTGTATCGCCTAGCCCTTCATTTGTGTCAGATGCAATGACAGAAGCCGCAGCGGCTTTCGCTTGAACTGCATTGTTGACAGGACCCGTGATAGCCGCAGGAAGTTGTGCAGGGCCAGCAGGACCCGTGAATGTCGCATTCGGGAAGATGAGTGAAGCGGTGCGTGTCGCTTTGATAAAAGGCACATTGGCTGCAAACGCGATCTTGCCGTCTGCATAAGTGCCTTCTGTGATGTAGCCTCCACCCAAATTGAGCTGCGTTTGATCTTGATTAAAACTAACAGCACCATTTGCTACGGATGCTTTGTAAGCGTTGTAGGATGCCAGTGCTGGGTTAAGGGCGCCTAGGGGAACGTTTGAAATACCCGATGGTTGGGTAAAGGCATCTCCTGTTGGGCCTTTAATGCCTGTAATGGTGGGTGTGCTGATACTCACGCCACCAAAAAAACCTGATTTATCTGCGGGAGCGGCTATGTCTCCACCAAAACTTCCAACCGGCGCTTGACGAAACTTCCAGCTTTCTGCTGCATTGGCATGGGTAACGCAGACGAACAGAGAAGCCACAGGAATCGCTGATAACAGCAGCTTGGAATTAATTTTTTTAAACTTCGACGAGATCATGGGTGTCTCCAATTATTGGGAAGTCAGTACATGAGTGTATTGACAATTCACTCTAGCACAGCAAAGATGAATGCAAGTCTAGGGTTTTCGCTAGCAAATGCAAATTTATGGGGCGAATAGACATGCATCAAAATAGAGCATGACGCTTATGGATACACAATTTCAAAATCAAAATCAAAAGCCTAAGTCAACGATCGCCGAGGGCGTTCGTCTAACGCGGGACAATTGGCTGGACGAAGCTTTCAAAGCGGTGGTGGCGGGTGGCTTTGAAAATGTCAAGGTTTTAGCAATCGCAGAAAAGCTCAAGGTCACGCGAGGCAGCTTCTACTGGCACTTTACCGACCATGCTGACTTGGTTGGCAGTTTGCTAATGCGTTGGAAATTAGCCCAACTCGAACTGGATGAAAAATTGAAATCTCATCGCAGCGATGACCCTATAAAAGATTTGGAGTTTGTGGTAGATGCCGCTTTCAATCAAGCTGGCTCAGAGCTCGAAAACCTTCTGTTTGAGCAAGCCTTGAGAGCCTTAAGTCATTTGCATGCTGGTGCAGCTCAGATGTTGGTAGAAGTTGACGCTGAGCGCATCAATTTGTTTGAATCAAAATTTTTGGCGATTGTCAAAGACAAAGCCAAAGCGCGTGATTTGGCGGCGCTTCTTTATCTGGCCATTGTGGGTGGTTACCAAGCTTTAAGTCGGCCTGTGAATCCACCCAATATCAGGGCCTATGTGCAAGGCTTGATTACAAACTACTTGGTCTTGAAGCAAGTCACTTGAGTGTCTTAGTTCAGCCGTTCAAGCACTGGCATTTTCCATTGCCCATTCAATGCTTTGGCCTCTGGCCAATACAGGCGCGCATTGAGTAAAAATGCAGAACCCTTTTGAACGGGTAGCCAATTGGTGGCTGCTTCTTTTTGATCGGGCGTTGAGGCCTGTATCCAAATGTCCAGGGAGCCATCTGCATTGAAGACCAATGGATCTCGATCACCTAAGGCAAAACGTTGCAGTGGGTTGTCTATCAAAAATTCATCTGCACCATAAGCGGTGATGGACCAAAAAGCTTTGACCGGCGGCAGTGCATTGGCCGCAAAGTGCAAGCGATATCGATGCTGACCATTCAGTGGCCTTCCTTGCTGGTCGACCACCGTGTTGGGGTAGAGGGCATCTTCTGGCAGGTTGGCGCCAAGACCCACCATGGCCACCGCAGCGCGCGTGTTGTAGTCGGTGCCATAACGTCCCAAATTCGAGGGTGGGGAGGACCAAACTCCGTCTTGAGGTTTGGTGTTCAAGGCCTTCATGACACGCTGATTTGCAAGCCATCGACCTAAGCTGAAACTCAATGTATTCGTCCAGCTTAAGTGCACAGCTTGGCCAGGTTTAATTTCAAGTTGTGCCAGTCTTGCAAGCAGAGGGGCATCTTCGGTTGGCGGTGGGTTGCTGATCATCAATTGCATGAGCCGATTAAAAAACTCAGGGGTGCTGAGCACTTTCATTTGTGCAACAGGCGGTAAGCTTGGTTCAGTGCTAACTTGCCAGACTGGTTTTGCATCTCTTCGCGAATCGGTGCTTGCTGAAAGAATGCTGGACGGCTGGCGCCATTTTGTAAGACGAAGACGGTTTTGCAATTCATGCGCAGTTGCAAAATCTGCTGTGCCGTTGGTTTGCGTTCTGCCAATAAGCCAAACCATGTCGGTGGGTGACTTTAAAAGCGTCATGCCCTTGGGCACCTGACCATCCCATTGTGGGCCGACCAATAAATAAGTGGCGCCTTGATTGCCCGAAGTTCTGGTGCCGGGTGATGAAAACACATTAGTCCATGCATCCATGAAAGGCATCAACTCGTAACGCTTGTCGTTGGCTGGCATTTCAAACAGCCATGGCCCCTCTTTCATGCTCAAAAATGCTGTCGTGTAGAGCGTGTCGACGTTGGGCCGCACCACCTCTTTAAATTGGGCGTTTGGAAAGTGCCTGACCAAACGCAATTGATTTTCGGGACC
>CAIODE010000349.1 GCA_903856875.1 uncultured Burkholderiales bacterium | reverse complement strand
TCGCTCTGGCGGATTCATGGGCATTTCTTTTGCCATTCCCATGGACGAGGCCATGCGCGTCAGTGAGCAATTGCGCGCCAATGGCCGTGTCACACGGGGTCGCATTGGCGTTCAAATTGAGCAAGTGACCAAAGAGCTTGCTGAATCGATTGGTTTAGGCAAAGCACAGGGCGCACTCATCAACCGCATTGAGCCAGGTGCGCCTGCAGACATGGCTGGGTTGGAGCCTGGCGATGTGATCATCAAGATCGATGGCAAGCCAATTGAGAAGTCTTCTGATCTGTCCCGTTTGGTTGGTAATACAAAGCCCGGAACAAAGAGTAACTTGACCATTTTCAGGCGCGGCTCAATCAAAGAGTTGAGTATTGTGATTGCGGAGTTGGAGCCTGAAAAAGTGGCTAAAAAACCTGTTGAAGTTGAAGAAAAACCGAAGGCGGCTAATTCTGTCCAAGGCTTGGGATTGGTGGTTGCCGATTTAACTGAGACTCAAAAAACAGAATTGAAGATCAAAGGTGGCGTCAGAGTCGAGAGCTTGATGGATCCTGCCATCAAGGCAGGGTTACGAGAAGGCGATGTGATCTTGGCGGTGGCCAACATCGAGGTCAGCCAAGTCAAAGACTTTGCTGCGGCCTTGAGCAAATTGGACAAGTCGAAACCGGTCAGCGTGCTCTTTAGGCGGGGTGAGTTAACAAGGTTTACCTTGATTCGCCCAAATTCTTGATCGTATTCTTGTCAAGAGCCCCTTTTAAATTACGGTGTTTGCCATCCTTGAAAAATATTTTTATGTTTGTGCTCACTAACTTATTGACGAGTTGATTTTCGAAAATGGTTAAAATCTGTTCTCTTGAACCAATATTCATAACAAATTTAGCAGGGGTGGCTTCACAATGTGGGATCTCCCACATCAGTCCACCGGTGATCCACAGAACACCCACAAGTTATTCATATTAAGCGACCCTTGTTTGTGAATAAGCTGTTGATAAGTTTTCTGTTGCAAGCTTGCAACGACCTGCAAAGTGCTGTTTTGGGGCTGTACGTGTCTGGCTTTTTGCCTACAATGAAGTCCCAACTATCGCAGTTGCCATTGATTGTTGGTTCAGGGCGCGTCCTCATTCGACGCGCCCTTTTTTCTTGCCTAGTCCTTTGAATCTCAAACACTTGTAGCTGGTCCTTGATGAATCACATCAGAAATTTCTCCATCATTGCGCACATCGATCATGGCAAATCGACGCTCGCCGATCGGTTGATTCAACGTTGCGGTGGTTTGCAGGATCGCGAAATGCATTCACAAGTTTTGGACTCCATGGACATTGAGAAAGAACGCGGCATTACCATCAAGGCGCAAACAGCTTCGCTGCAATACGAAGCCAAAGACGGACAAATTTACAATCTCAATTTGATCGACACGCCTGGTCATGTTGACTTCTCATACGAGGTTTCACGCTCCTTGTCAGCTTGCGAAGGTGCGTTGTTGGTGGTTGATGCAAGCCAGGGTGTAGAGGCTCAAACGGTTGCCAATTGCTACACCGCACTTGATTTGGGTGTCGAGGTGGTGCCTGTTCTCAATAAGATGGATTTGCCACAAGCCGATCCTGAAAATGCCAAAGCCGAAGTCGAAGACGTCATTGGCATCGATGCTAGCGAAGCCATTCCATGCTCGGCCAAAACAGGCATGGGCATTGATGAGATTTTGGAGGCCATCGTCGCCAAAATTCCTGCACCTAAAGGCAACCCCAACGCACCCCTTCGCGCCATGATCGTTGACAGCTGGTTCGACACTTATGTTGGCGTTGTCATGCTGGTTCGCGTGGTCGATGGCAGATTGGGTAAGGGCGAACGTTTCAAAATGATGGCCACAGGGACTGTGTACAACGCAGACACCATGGGTGTATTTACCCCTGCCAATGAATCACGCGACAGTCTTGAGGCTGGTCAGGTGGGTTACATCATTGCCGGTATCAAAGAGCTGCAAGCTGCCAAAGTGGGCGATACCATCACCTTGGAAAAGAAGCTGCCCAATAATTTAGGTCCTGCAGAAAAAGCTTTGCCTGGCTTCAAGGAAATTCAACCGCAGGTGTTTGCGGGTTTGTACCCCACAGAAGCCAACCAATACGACTCTTTGCGCGATGCACTTGAAAAACTCAAGCTCAACGATTCTTCCTTGCATTACGAGGCTGAAGTTTCACAAGCCCTAGGCTTTGGATTTCGCTGTGGCTTTTTGGGTTTGCTGCACATGGAAATTGTGCAAGAGCGACTTGAGCGCGAATTTGACCAAGACCTGATTACAACCGCACCCAGCGTGGTCTATCAAGTGGTCAAAGGCGATGGTGAGGTGGTGATGGTTGAGAACCCAGCCAAAATGCCTGACCAAGGCAAAATGCTAGAGATTCGGGAGCCCATTGTCACGGTGCATTTGTACATGCCTCAAGATTACGTCGGTCCCGTCATGACACTGGCCAACGTCAAGCGGGGCGTCCAACTCAACATGGCCTATCACGGTCGTCAAGTCATGCTCACCTATGAGATGCCCTTGGGCGAAATTGTTTTAGACTTTTTTGACAAATTGAAATCGGTCTCACGCGGCTATGCTTCAATGGACTACGAATTCAAAGAATACCGCGCCTCCGATGTGGTGAAGGTTGATATTTTGCTCAACGGCGAAAAGGTGGATGCATTGTCCATCATCGTGCACCGCACGCAGTCTGCCTACCGCGGCCGTGCTGTGGTGGCCAAAATGCGCGAAATCATCAGTCGCCAAATGTTCGATGTGGCCATTCAGGCTGCCATTGGCGCCAACATCATTGCGCGTGAAACGGTTAAAGCCTTGCGCAAAAACGTGCTGGCCAAGTGCTATGGTGGTGACATCTCGCGCAAACGCAAATTGCTCGAGAAACAAAAAGCGGGTAAAAAACGAATGAAACAAATTGGCTCAGTCGAGGTACCACAAGAGGCATTCTTGGCTATTTTGCAGGTGGAAGATTGATGGAAGTCTTAACGGGTTTTTTGCTGGCTGCCTTGTGCGGCTATGCAGGTGCTTGGTACAGCGGCATGATCGAAGGCAACTTTGCCTTGCTTATGCTCATGGCTGTCATCATTTCGGGCGTGTATTGGCTGGCTGAAAAGTTTTACTTTTGGCCGCAGAGACTCAAAGCCGTCGAACAACTTGACCAAGACAAAGCCAAACGGCAACAAGAATTGTCCAAAATGGGCATCGATCGTCAAGACACGGACACGGGTGAAGTACGCGATCGACTTCTGATGCAACCCTGGTGGTTGGATTGGACCGCGGGCCTCTTCCCCGTCATTTTGGTCGTTTTTGTGCTGCGCTCATTTTTATTTGAGCCCTTCAAAATTCCATCGGGGTCCATGATTCCAACCCTGTGGGTGGGCGATTTGATTTTGGTCAATAAATTTCACTACGGCGTTCGTTTGCCAGTGCTCAACCTCAAACTGACCCAAGGCACGCCCGTCGCGCGTGGTGATGTGA
>CAIODE010000348.1 GCA_903856875.1 uncultured Burkholderiales bacterium | reverse complement strand
GGCCCATTTGAGCCCTGTATCTGATCGGGTAAGCAAATACTCTGCAATGAGGCGGCCCGTAAAGCCAGTGGCGCCGTGCACCACGATGTCAAATTCTTTGGTCATTATTTCAATCGTTCCAAGGGTTGAGGACGTCCAGTCCTAAGTTTTTAAAATCTTTGCTGTTACGCGTCACCATGATTAAGCCATGGTGTGATGCTGTTGCGCCAAGAAGACTGTCTATGGCTGGCATGGTTCGGCCTGCTTCCGCCAGCAACCTGCCCCAATGATCGGCAACGCCTTCGTCAATGGCCAGAATGCGTCCAGCAAAAAACAAAGGAAGTTCAGTTTCAAGCCAGTCCACCAACTTCATCCTGCGTTTTGTATCGGCCAAACTGTCTATCCCTTTGCGCAACTCGCCTAAAGTTAGCACACTCAAATAAAGTGATGTGGGCGGTCTGCTGTTGACCCATTTCACAACATTGGCATCAGGCGTCTTGCGCCTAATTTCTGACAACACATTGGTATCAATAAGGTAGCTCAAAGCGACACCTTGCGGGTGGGGCTTTTATCACGCTCAAGCGGAACATCTTCCATGGCATACAAAGGCGATGCGCGCATAAAACTGACCAGCGATTGTTGATTGCCTGTTAGTTTCTCAAACATAGCCTGTGACACCACAACTGCTACGGGTTGTCCATGCACAGTGATGTTTTGAGGGCCTGAGGTCTCTGCACATTTGATGACTTCGGACAACCGAGCCTTTGCTTCTTGCATTTGCCACATTTGCATATTTGTTCTCCAGAAAAATTCTGACTAGATTGGTCAGAATTTACAGGATTTGGTTCAATGTGTAAATAGGCTTCGACTTATTTCAGCCCATATTGCAAGCAAATGCCAACCAGCCCACAAACCCCAATCACCTGCATCACATTGCGCTTGAATTTGAACAGCGCAACCGCAGCGGCCACTGCAATGAGCGCGGAGGGTAGATCCAATGATCCACCAAAACCCTGCGGCCAGAGCGTGTGATAGCCAAAGAACAGTGCCAAATTCACAATCACCCCAACCACCGCCGCCGTGATGGCTGTCAATGGGGCCGTGAATTTCAAATTATTGTGTGTGCTTTCCACAAAAGGCCCACCTGCCAAGATAAAAATAAACGACGGTAAAAAAGTGAACCATGTCACTAGCATGGCCGCCAAGGCGCCCGCTAAAAACAAACTGTCGGGGCCCAAAACAGCCTTCACATAGCCACCCACAAATCCCACAAAGGCCACCACCATGATGAGCGGCCCGGGCGTGGTTTCACCCAATGCCAAGCCATCCATCATTTGAGTGGCTGTGACCCAGCCAAACTGATCAACTGCGCCTTGGAACACATAAGGCAAAACGGCATAAGCACCGCCAAAGGTCAGAAGTGCAGCTTTGGTAAAGAACCAACTCATTTGTGTGAAGGTGTGATCCCATCCGTTTTGAATCACCAAGTAGCCCATTGGCAAGACCCATAACATAAGGCCTGCCATCAGCACCTGTAGCAAGCGTTTCAAAGAGAACATGGCATGCGAAGGTGTGGGTGAGTCATCGTTGATCAGTGCAGTTCCGAAGTTGGTTTGTGACGCGGCATGACCACCAGCTGTAGTGAAGAACTCAGGCCACATGCGTCCACCTAGAAAACCAATGATCGCTGCCGCCAAAACGATGATCGGAAAGGGCACGTTCAACGCGAATATGGCCACGAAACTTGCCGCCGCGATAGCCAGCAACAGATTGTTTTTCAAAGCGCGCGAACCGATGCGATGTGCTGCTTGCAAGACGATGGCTGTGACGGCTGGCTTGATGCCGTAGAACAAACCGGCCACCCATGTGACATGGCCATAAGCCATGTAAATCCAAGACAAGCCGATCAACATGAACAGCGATGGCAACACAAACAATACACCAGCCGCAATGCCACCCCGTGTTTTGTGCATGAGCCAACCAATGTAGGTGGCCAGTTGCTGAGCTTCAGGTCCCGGCAAGACCATGCAGTAATTGAGTGCATGAAGGAAGCGTTTTTCAGAGAGCCAACGCCTGCGCACCACCAACTCTTCGTGCATGATGGCAATTTGGCCTGCAGGGCCACCAAAACTGATGAAACCCAACTTCAGCCAAAAGACAAAGGCTTGCCAAAAACTCACAGGAGCGGGTTGTTCAGTCAGAGCTGAAGTCACGGTTGGGTTTGGAGATGACATGCTTGGACAAGTCTATCGGGTTATGGCTAATGTCGCCATGTCAAATTGGATTCACAATTCTTTTAAAGCCAAAGGGTCTGAAAGTGGGCAATGACTTATTTTGCCGATAGACTTTCCCCCATATTTCAATGGAGTAACGCATATGAATTCTTTAAGTTTGACTCAAGCACAGGCCGTCATTGCAGGAGCCCTTGCCGCTGCCCGTCACAAAGGCTACAAACCCATGGGCGTGGTCGTGGTTGACGCTGCGGCTCAAGCCATTGCCTTTGCGCGCGAAGATGGTGCCAGTGCTTTGCGTTTAGACATTGCGCATGGCAAAGCAGGCGCGGCCATTGGCATGGGTGTCAATAGCCGTGCTTTGGCAGCCAGGGCCAAAGACATGCCGGCATTTTTTGGCACCATTGCCACCAATGCACTACATCCCTTTATTCCCCAAACTGGCGCTGTTCTCATAACCAATGCGCAAGGTGACGTCGTGGGTGCGGTAGGTGCATCCGGCGGAACAGGCGATGAGGATGAAGAAATTGTGATCGCTGGTATTGCAGCAGTTGGTTTGAATCACCTCTAAGTTGCATCAGCGGATGAAGAACATACACACAGTAGGCTGCGGCTGCGGCGTCGACATTCATGCTCACTTGGTGCCTGAAAATTTCCCCCGTTATTTAGGGACCACGGCACCCTCTCCGTGGCCCTATACCGAAGCCGCGCCCGATGCCAAAGGCATGTGCCATCGTCAAGTCATGTTCAATGGCAAGCACTACAGAACAGTCTCTGAACAATGTTGGTCGGCCAAACGCAGAATTGCCGACCTGCCAGACATGGGCTTGTCGCACCAAGTCATTTCGCCCATGCCCGAGTTGTTGTCCTACTGGCTGAACTTGTCAGATGCTCAGCCTTTGGTTCGATATCTCAATGAACAAACCGCAGCCATGTGTGCAGAGTCGGATGGCCGTTTGTTAGGCTTGGCTGCAGTGCCATTGCAAAATGTGGATGCGGCCATTCTTGAATTGAGGTATGCGAACGAAAAGCTGGGCTTATTGGGTGTTGAGCTTGGCAGCAACATCAACGGCACGCCCATTGGCGATGCCAAATTCGATGCGTTTTACGAGGCGTGTGTGGCACTTGATGTACCCGTGTTTGTTCACGCCTTAAAACCTGCAGGCATGGAGCGGTTGATTGGCCCGCCAGCGCTTGAGCAAGTTTTGGGTTATCCAACCGATGTGGGTTTGGCTGCAGCCTCTGTCATTACAGGGGGGTTGATGCAGCGTCATCCTCAACTCAGAATTGCTTTCAGCCACGGCGGCGGCACACTGGCTTCTTTGCTTCCGCGTTTAACGCAAGGCTGGAAAACTTTTCCTGCGCTTGCCGATCGATTGCCTGAATCACCAGCCGAAACGGCAAAGCGACTTTACTTTGACGCATTGGTTTATGACGCCTCTACATTGCGTCACTTGATTCAAACTTTTGGTGTAAGTCAATTGATGTTGGGCACCGACTATCCGTTTAATTTTCACGAGCCTAGGCCGATGGATCGATTAAGCGAAGCGGGGCTAGATCAGCCCACACAAGATGCCTTGGCATTTGCCAATGCGCTTCGATTTTTAGGCCAAGGTGCTGGCCTCAACGCCGCCTGAAATCAACCGCATTCAAAAGGACTACCGATGAAATCTCCTTGGATCTCTGGACTGAGAAGTGTGTCACTCACAGTGCCGGACTTAGCAGCCGCAGAAACTTTTTACACCCAAACCTGGGGCTTGACCGTGGCCGACAGAAGTTGGGGCACGATTTACTTTCGGGGCAGTGGCAACGACCACCACTTACTGTCATTGCATGAGGCGGCCGGCACCCCTCAGTTGCGCTTGGTCACATTGCGCGCACGCAGCGCCAAAGCCTTGGATGAAATTGCGCTAGCCGCAGTGGCTGCTGGCGGCACGGTGGAGCGCAGAGGTGCCGCATCCGATCCTGCTGGCGGAAGTGTGGTGGTCATTCGCGATCCAGACGGACGCCGAATTGAAATTGTGCATGGCGATGCGCAGCGTGCAAACGATGCACCCGTCCCTCAAGATCAGCCCCTTCGATTGGCGCATGCTGTGCTCAACAGCCATGCCGTGGAAGCCACACGTGTCTTTTTTGAAAAGGCATTGGGTTTTGTATTGGCCGATCGCACACGCATCATGGCCTTTATGAATTGCGACAACGATCACCACACCATTGCCTTGGGAGATACCGACAACGATGCACTCAATCATGTCGCTTTTCTAATGCCAACGATTGACGCTGTCATGCGAGGGGGCGGGCGTCTAAAAGATCTTGGGCTTCCACCACAATGGGGCCCTGGGCGGCATGGCCCCGGTGACAATGCATTCAATTATTTCGTTGACCCTTTTGGCATCGTCATTGAATACACCGCAGAAATAGAACAAATTGACGACACCTACCAAGCCGGCCGCCCAGAAGATTGGACTTGGCCTGCAGGACGAATTGACCAGTGGGGCATTGGCCAAATGCCCACCGACCATTTGAAGCAAGCACAGCGCAGAGTGCTGTTCATGCCTCACCTCGATTGATCAATGGCCGAGTTCATTTCACGGAGACACCCACATGCATTTGTCTAGACGAACACTCATTGCAGCAGGCCTCAGTCTGTTTGATTTAGCAACTGCACAGGCTGTTACTTTTCCACTTCGGTCTGCAGGAAATTGGCCTCAAAGGCCGGTGAAGTTCATCATTCCCAACGCGCCTGGCAGTTCTGTCGACACCATTGGCCGATTGCTCATGAATGAAATGGCCAAGTCGCTTCAGCAAGCAGCAGTTGCAGACAACAAGGCTGGCGCAGCAGGTGCTTTAGGCGCTGAAGCCACTCGACTGGCTTCACCCGATGGCTATACCTTGTTGATGGGTTCCACCACTGCTATTTCAACAGCACCCTTGTTGCAAAAGGCCGCTCGCTACGACCCCTTGGTCGACTTTGAATTGATTAGCTTGGTGGCACTGTTGCCCAACGTATTGGTTTGCAATCCTTCGCTTCCCGTCAAAACCACCAAAGACCTCATTGCTTATGCCAAAAGCAAAGGTGACAAAAGCAACATGGCCTCTGCAGGTGTCGGCTCTGCCAGTCACTTGGCAGGCTTGGCATTTCAGTCAGCAGCAGGTTTCACTTCACTGCATGTTCCCTACAAAGGGGGCAGTCAAGGCGTAGCTTCTGTGGTGTCCGGCGAAACCGATTGGGTGCTCACTCCTGCGCCTGCCGCCATGTCTTTGGTAGCAGGTGATCGTCTGCGTTTGTTAGGGCACAGTTTGCCAGTGGGTGCTGCAGGCGTGGGCGATGCACCTTCACTGGCTACCGCGGTGCCAGGTTTTGAATTTGCGGGGTGGATTGGCTTGCTTGCACCCAAGGGCTTGCCCTCCGCCATTTCGACGGCCTTGGCCGAAACAGTTCAAAAAGCATTGCAATCGCGTGAGGTCATTCAAGCTTTTGAAACCAATGGCGCGGTCCCTTCTTCTTCCACTGCCGCAGAGTTTCGTCGATTCTTAGAGCGCGACATTGCCACCAACAAAAAGGCCATCTCCATGGCGGGCATTCAAGCCGAATAACATGGCGTCTCATTCAGTCACTCAAGTCGATGTGGCCATTGTGGGCTGTGGGCCTGCTGGCGTTGTATTGGCTGCATTGCTTGGGCAAGCGGGTATTCGAGTTCACATTTGCGATCGACTACCGGGCGTTTATGAAATTCCTCGCGCTATTTCGCTCGACCATGAAATTTTGCGTGTGTTTCAGCAGATGGGTGTGATTGATCAAGTCATGCCTTTCACGGAGCCCTTCACCAACTCAGAATTTTTGGGTGTCGATGGGCAATTGATTCGCCGAATGACCATGGTGCAAGCACCGTATCCACAAAGCTACACACCCTCGGTGGTGTTCTCTCAACCACCCGTTGAAAGAATTTTGCGCAAGCATGTTGAAGGCTTGTCGCAAGTGAGCATGTCACTGGGTTTGACCATGACCCAATTTTCACAAGATACGCATGGCGTGACATTGAACTACGACGACGCAAGCCAAGTGCATGCGCGGTACGCAGTGGCGTGTGACGGAGGCGCCAGTGCCATGCGGGAAAGTTTGGGCATTGGCTTTGAAGATTTAGATTTCGACGAACCTTGGTTGGTGGTGGACGTGCTCGTGAACGACAAGGGGCTGGCCAAGTTGCCCAAAACCAGCGTTCAATATTGCGAGCCCGATCGGCCATGCACTTTGGTCATTGGTCCTCAAAATCACCGTCGCTGGGAAATCAGTTTGAAGCCCGGAGAAGATCCTACGCAGGCTGCAACACCAGAAGCCACTTGGAAATTATTAAGCCGTTGGCTGACACCAGAAGATGGTGAACTGTGGCGCCAGAGCAGTTACCGCTTTCATGCCTTGGTGGCTGAGCGTTGGCGAGAAGGACGAGTATTTTTGGCTGGTGATGCCGCTCACATGCAGCCTCCCTTTTTGGGCCAAGGCATGTGCCAAGGTGTGCGTGATGTGGTCAACTTGGCCTGGAAATTAAACTCAGTTTTAAATGGCAGCGTCAAAGCTGCGGCGGCTGAAGCATTGCTCGACAGTTATGGTGAAGAACGCAAAGCCCATGTCCGTGAATTGACCTCCCGTATCAAGGGTGTAGGTGCCTTGGTGTGTGAACGCAATGTTGAAAAAGCCAGGGCGCGTGATCACAAATTGTTAGCCGATTGTGGTGGCGTGGTGAAAGATACACCAAGGCAAGATGTTCTGCCCGCACTCAGTACTGGTTTGATTTTTCCCAGTCCAGGCGCAGGAACTTTGTTTCCGCAACCGCGCTTACAAGGGGGGCAGTTGATGGACCAATTGCATGGGTATCCATGGC
>CAIODE010000347.1 GCA_903856875.1 uncultured Burkholderiales bacterium | reverse complement strand
GGTGGGTATACCATGCGCAAACGAGGCGCGGCGATGAGGACAATGCTCGGCAATTAAACCCAGACGTCCTTGGCGGTCCTTGAAGATGACCAAATCTTCGCCAAGCAATCTGACTCGCTTGGTCCATTTGCTCTCAAGATCGACGGCCGCGCCAATCGGTTGCCAATAGCGTCGCATGAGCTCGCCCATGGGCGTTCCTCGGCCAACTTCGGTCAGCAATTTGTTTTGTTTGACGCTTTCCATCTGAAACCTTTAGAAATTGCGTTGGACTCTTATTTCTTGAGACTGGACTTCTTGCCCTTGGCAGCGGTTTTGGACTTGCTCTTTGCAGGCAGCGCTTTACGGCCCTCGTCGGCCATGACGTGCTTAATTTCTGTGTTCATGGCCACATCTTTGCGCCGCATTTTGGCAATTTCTTCGCCAGTAACAAAGTAATCGCCTTTGACTGCGCGCTGAGCCATCTGCTCATTGCGCTCGCTCCAGTCACCCAGAGAATAACCAAACCAAGGCGACTCGGGTTTCAATTGAGGCAAGCCCAACTCTTCCCAAATGGCTTTCGCATTTTCCATGAATTCTTTTTTCGGCAACGCAATCGGTGGAAAATTATCCTTCAGGGTCGCATCAATGAGCAAGGAGGAGTCCATGCCATTGTTTCGGGGGCTGCGGGGGCCATGGCCCGGGTCTCGGTTTTGCAACACTTGTAAATCGAGTGCAAAGTTGGCGCGATAGCTCATGGCCCAGAGGAGAGCATCGGCATTGTCGGGGTCGATGTCATCATTGACTGCAATGACCATTTTGCCGCCAGAACGCAACAAAGATGCTGCCCCGTACAAGGCTCGCCAAACTTCGGTTTGCGGCATTTTCCGATCGACCACAATGGAGATCACCTTTCTCAGGTTGGTAAGCGGTTCGTGCATGACCACTTTTTTCACACCCTTGATGCCCATGGCTTTGCTCAAATGATTCAAGAAAACGGGTTCTAATGCAACGCGTTTAATGAGGCTCGATTCCGAAGGGGTGACTTGAGAAATGATGGAGGTCAAAATGGCATCTTTGCGACGCGTGATGGCCGTGACTTCCATGTAAGCATTGAACTCTTGTAAATTCACATGACCATGAGACTCACCGAAGGGCGCCTCAGGTTCTAACCATTCTGTGTTGATATAGCCTTCAATCACAATCTCAGCGTCTGCTGGAACCACGAGGTCAACAGTTTTGCATTGCACAACATGGATGGGTGCACCAGCCAGCCCACCTGCCACATGCAATTCATCGGTGTCTTCTGATAATTTTTGGGCAGAGGTAAAGGCCACGCAGGGCGGGCAACCCAAAATCACAGCGGCAGGCAAACGTTCTCCACGCGCCTTGGCTTTTTCCCAGTGGGTGTAGATGCCTGGTTGGTTCTCAAGCGAAGGGTTCATGCCCAAGCGCGTGGGTGACTTGACTTGCCCCCGGTAGATGCCCATGTTTTGAATGCCAGTCTCTGGGTCTTTGGTAATGTACTGCGACAAAGTGGTGTAGGGTGCATTGTCCCAACCTGGTGTCGAGATGGGAATCGGCAACCCGTCAACGCCTTTGCCGGGCTTTAACAGGTCTTTGCCTTGAATCACAATTTCTTGGCAAGGTGCATCTTTGACGACTTTGGGTTTGATGGGGTTGGCAATGGCATGGCTCCAAGTTTTGCCAATGTCTGCAATCTCACATCCCATGCCGACGCTGTAAATTTTCCGGGTTGCAGCCAGTGCACCTACAACAACGGGAATATCGTATTTTTTGCCTTTGCCATTGACCACATTGGTAAACAGAAAAGCTTTGCGGTCGGGCTCGGCAATACCCCCCCGAAACTGCCAGCGAACCAAGGGGTGCAACTCGGTGTCTTTGTTGATGGGTCGATCAACTGTGATCAGAAGCCCTTGCTTGTCAAGTTCGGCCAAGTGTTCGTGAAGATCACGGTAGCCGCGCTGTTCAGACTGCGTGGGCTTTGAGGTCTTTGCTGTCTTGACGGCTGTAGATTTGGCTGTTGTCGATTTTGTAGCAGGGGTCGATTTTTTCATGATGAAGCCAAGTATTTATTTGGAGCTAGAGTTTTTGATGACCACGTCATCAAATGATTTGGTCCATTTTCCAAAAGTGTCCATGGTGATCACAGGGTCGATCACTTCAATTTTCATGTTGGGGTATGGGTTGGTGACCTTGGCGTTGGCAGGGTAGTAATGCAATGACGCCAATAATTTCTGAGTTTCAGCCGACAGCATGTAATCATAAAAGAGCAGCGCCGCATGAGG
>CAIODE010000346.1 GCA_903856875.1 uncultured Burkholderiales bacterium | reverse complement strand
TTAAATAAATAAATATTTAATTAACTATTACTTCACGTCATCTCACCTATTATCAATTAAATGTCATAATGCCTTCCAGCATTATTTCCTCTGCCACCTGATTCTATACCCACCAGTCTTTCTCCCTCCTACAATTCGAACACTTTTACTGGCCTATTCTAATGTGAAGGGTGTTCTATCAACCCTGCCACTAGTAGTTTATTACCTTACTTGTCTAGCAGTCGCAGTCCTGATAATATTGGATTTGTATTACTTTAGTATTGCACTTCTATCTTATGCGCTGCACACCTGCTGACAATGCCACTTCAGAATGCGCAAAACCTTTGTGGACGCGGTAACTGATAGCACGGTCGTTGTACAAGGAGGCAAACACTTCCTTCATCTTGTGAAGAACGTCCTCAACGCCCACCACATTCAAAAAAGTTTCTTGTTGACCTGCAAACGACGCATCGGGTAAATCTTCGGCCGTGGCCGAGGAACGGACAGCAAAAGAAGCTTGCGCATTGCCAGCGCTCAGGACTGCAAACTGATCGCAAATGGCTTTTTCCAAGTCTGCAGGAAAAGGCTGCGCCTCCACCAAGCCACGGATCTCTGCACCCACTGCAGCCAAGGCTCGAACATCCTCCACATCCAAAGCATCCAATTTTTGGTTGATTCGATCGACCAAGCCGCCGTGCTTTAAAAACGCCCGAAATGCATGCGCAGTGGTCGCAAAGCCTGTGGGCACTCGCACGCCATCGGGCAGTTGCGAAATCATCTCGCCCAAGCTGGCATTTTTGCCCCCCACGGATTCAACATCCGTCATTCGAAGAAGTTCAAATGGAACGGCCAAAGCGTCCTTAGCAAAGAGGTTAGACATAAAAACTCCAATATTAAAAAACGGCACTTTGAGCCTGAACCAACTCCCAGAATCTTGATTGTTTTTAGACTTGATTCTTGAGTGCCAGCAGGCGGTAGATAATGTGAGAGATTTTAGGTCTCAACCCACTGCCCACCCCCATAAAATTTCAACAATGCCCAACAGAACCGTTTTTTTCATCTCCGATGGCACTGGAATTACAGCCGAAACCTTTGGCAAGGCCATCTTGGCCCAATTTGAGATGAAAACTCGTTACATCCGACTGCCATTTGTAGACAGTGCAGACAAGGCACACCAAGCCGTCCGCCAAATCAATCACACCGCGGAGGTAGAGAACATCAAGCCCATTGTGTTCACCACATTGGTCAACATGGAAGTTCTCCAAGTGATTAGGGATGGCTGCAAAGGCATGTTGCTAGATATGTTTGGCACCTTCGTCAACCCGCTCGAAGAAGAGTTGGGTATCAAATCGCACCACCGAGTGGGCCGATTTTCCGATGTCAGCAAGAGCAAGGACTACCATGACCGCATTGAGGCCATTAACTTTTCACTGGCACACGATGATGGGCAGTCCAACCGCGATTTGGAGTCGGCAGAAGTGATCTTGGTGGGCGTGAGTCGAAGTGGCAAAACCCCCACCAGCCTGTATCTGGCCATGCAACACGGTTTGAAAGCGGCCAACTACCCCCTCATTCCAGAAGACTTTGAGCGCAAGCAACTTCCGCCGGCCTTGGTGCCACATCGCAAAAAGATCTTTGGGCTCACCATTCACCCAGATCGACTCTCAGAAATTAGAACCGAGCGACGCCCCAACTCCAAATACGCCAGCATCGAAAACTGCCGTCAAGAAGTGGCGGATGCTGAATCGATGATGCGCCGATCGGGTATTCGGTGGCTTTCTACCACCACCAAATCGATTGAAGAAATTGCCACCACCATCCTTCAAGAAATCAAACCCGAGCGCTTGATTTACTGAATATCTGCTGAATTAGAGCAGGGTGCTGGCCAATTTTTCTGCGCAGCGCTGCGCCACGGTCAATTCACGCGCTTCGACCATCACGCGAACCAGCGGTTCGGTGCCACTGGGCCGAATTAGGACGCGACCAGTGTCTGCCAATTCTGCTTCGACTTCCTTCAAGGCCTGAGCCAGTTGAGGGCTGTCTTTCCAGTTTTGGTCTTTGGTCAAGCGCACATTGATCAGCACCTGCGGAAAGAGGGACACATCGGCCAACAACTCAGCCATGGTTTTGCCAGTAGCCACGCAAGCCTGCAACACCTGTAAAGCGCTGATCAAACCGTCGCCTGTGGTGTGCTTGTCTAAAGCCAACAGATGACCTGAGCCCTCTCCGCCCAGCAGCCAAGCATTTTCTTGCAAGGCCTCCAACACATAGCGGTCGCCCACATTGCTTCGAATGAAGGGAATGTTTTTGTTTTTCAGAGCCACTTCGACGGCCATGTTGGTCATGAGCGTGCCCACCACCCCAGACACCACTTCATCGCGTGCCAATCGATCACAGACCATCAGGTACAACAACTCGTCACCGTTGTACAAGCGGCCCGATTTGTCGACCAGCTGCAAGCGGTCGGCATCGCCATCTAAGGCAATGCCGTAATCGGCTTGATGGGCCTTGACAGCCTCTACCACGGCTTCGGGATGGGTGGCGCCAACGCCCTTGTTGATGTTCAAGCCATCGGGCGAACACCCAATGGCAATCACGTCTGCACCCAGTTCATGAAACACTTTGGGTGCAATTTGATAGGCAGCGCCATTGGCAGCATCCACCACAATTTTCATGCCCTTCAAGGTGAAGTCATTGCTGAAAGTGCTTTTGCAAAACTCAATGTAACGGCCCGCGGCATCGTCTAAGCGCTTGGCCTTGCCCAGTTCAGCAGATGAAACCCAAACAGGTGGCTCATCGACCAGCGCTTCAACAGAAATTTCCCAAGCATCACTGAGCTTGGTGCCTTTGGCGCTGAAAAACTTGATGCCATTGTCTTCAAAAGGATTGTGGCTGGCACTGATGACCACGCCCAAGGACGCACGCCTGGCCCGTGTGAGATAGGCCACAGCAGGGGTAGGCACAGGGCCTAACAAAACCACATCGACACCCGCTGAATTAAAGCCAGACTCTAGGGCGCTCTCTAGCATGTAGCCAGAAATTCGGGTGTCTTTGCCAATCAACACAACAGGATGTGCATCCGTTTGGCGCAATACGCGTCCTACGGCGTGCGCCAAACGCATGACAAAATCGGGCGTGATGGGTGCTTGACCGACGGTGCCCCGAATGCCATCGGTTCCAAAGTATTTTCTGGTCATGTTTGTTGTTCTTTTTGGATCGATTGTGGATGGATCGATTTTAAATCTTCAGGGCCTGCCAAACGCGCAAAGCTTGCACAGTTTCTTTGACATCGTGCACTCGAACTACTGAAGCCCCATTTTGAACGGCTATGAGTGCCGCAGCCACACTGGCGCCGACTCTGTCCTTTGGCCCAGGTGACTGCCCTTGAATGGCGGTCAGCTTGCCCAAAGTGCCCTTGCGAGACCAGCCTGCCATGAGCGCATGGCCAAGGGACAAAAGTTCTGATTGGCGCTGTAGCAAACTTAAATTTTGCGCGACTGTTTTACCGAAACCAATGCCTGGGTCTAAAACAATGCGATGGGCCTGAACCCCGCTGTCCGTTAATTTCAAAACTTGCTTGAACAAGAAGTCTTTGACCAAGGGCAAAGCATCCCCCGTCATGGGCTGCGCCAACATGGTGAGAGGTTCTTGGTGCATGTGCATCAGGCAAACGCCGCATTGAGGATGGTGCGAGACCACCTGCAAAGCACCTGGTTGACGCAAAGCCCAAATGTCGTTGATGACATCAGCCCCTAAGTCCAAGGCGGTCTGCATCACTTCAGGCTTGTAGGTATCGACCGAAATAGGCACGTTCCAAGTAATGGCTTCTTGCAAAAATGGCAACACGCGCTTCAACTCTTCTTCGACGCTGATGGGTGCTGCTCCGGGCCTTGAAGACTCCCCGCCAATGTCCAAAATATCGGCTCCTTGAGCCAGCAGGGTTTGAGCATTTTCAAGTGCCATGGACAAATTACCATGGCGGCCGCCATCAGAGAACGAATCGGGCGTGAGGTTCACAATGCCCATGACTTTGGGCTGGGTCAGGTCAAGCTTGAATCTGGAGGTCTGCCAAATGGGCTGGGTCATGGCTTACAAAGGATTTGAGATGACAGGTCAGAAGCTTAGAAACAATAACGGGGCCGAAGCCCCGTATTGATGATGAATTTGATCAGGCCGCGTTGGGCTCTGGATCTACTTTGACTGCAGGTGGACTGCCTGCATCGTCACTGCCTGAAGGTGGAATGCGCGGCGTCCAATCTTTGGGCGCCTTGGGTTCACGGCCGGCCATGATGTCGTCAAGCTGGGTGACGTCAATGGTCTCCCACTCCAACAAGGCCTTGGCCATAGCGTGCATTTTGTCGCTGTGTTCTTCAATGAGGCCGCGCGCCAACTTGTACTGCTCATCGATGATGCGGCGCACTTCAGCGTCAACCTTTTGCATGGTGGACTCAGACATGTTGGTGGTTTTGGTGACAGAGCGGCCTAAGAAAACTTCGCCTTCATTTTCAGCATAGACCATAGGGCCCAAGGCGGTGGTCATGCCATAGCGCATGACCATGTTGCGTGCAATTTGGGTGGCACGCTCAAAGTCGTTGCTGGCACCGGTGGTCATTTGTTTCATGAACACTTCTTCAGCAATACGGCCACCAAACAACATGCTGATTTGATTCAACATGTATTCGCTGTCATAGCTGTATCGATCTTTTTCGGGCAAGCTCATGGTGACGCCCAAGGCGCGACCACGTGGAATGATGGTGACCTTGTGAACAGGGTCGCACTTGGGCAACAACTTGCCGATGAGTGCGTGCCCCGACTCGTGATAGGCCGTGTTGCGACGCTCTTCTTCAGGCATGACCATGCTCTTGCGCTCAGGTCCCATGAGAATTTTGTCTTTGGCTTTTTCGAAGTCTTGCATTTCCACAACGCGCGCATTGCGCCGCGCCGCCATGAGCGCAGCTTCGTTGCACAAGTTGGCCAAATCGGCACCACTCATGCCAGGCGTACCGCGGGCAATGACACCGGGGTTCATGTCTTGGCCAATAGGGATTTTGCGCATGTGCACAGCCAAGATTTGCTCGCGGCCGCGAATGTCTGGCAGCGTGACATACACCTGACGGTCAAAACGACCGGGGCGCAAAAGCGCTGCATCCAAAATGTCGGGGCGGTTGGTGGCAGCCACCACAATCACGCCTAGGTTGGTTTCGAAGCCGTCCATCTCGACCAGCATTTGGTTGAGCGTTTGTTCACGTTCGTCGTTGCCGCCGCCAAGGCCAGCGCCACGCTGACGGCCTACGGCATCAATTTCGTCGATAAAAATAATGCAAGGTGCATTTTTCTTGGCGTTCTCGAACATGTCGCGAACACGGGCCGCGCCCACACCCACAAACATTTCTACGAAGTCAGAACCGGAGATGCTGAAGAAAGGCACTTTGGCCTCGCCTGCAATGCTCTTGGCCAGCAAGGTTTTACCGGTACCTGGGGGGCCAACCAAAAGCAAGCCACGCGGAATTCGGCCGCCGAGTTTTTGAAACCTAGCAGGGTCCTTCAGAAAGTCGACCACTTCTATCACTTCTTCTTTGGCTTCGTCGCAACCTGCAACATCGGCAAAGGTAACTTGATTGGCGTTTTCATCGAGCATGCGGGCTTTGCTTTTGCCAAAACTAAATGCACCGCCTTTGCCGCCGCCCTGCATTTGGCGCATGAAATAAATCCAAACACCAATGAGTAAAAGCATGGGGCCCCAACTGACCAGCAAACTCATAAGCAGGGAACCCTCTTCGCGTGGTTTCACATCGAACTTCACGCCATTGGCAATGAGGTCGCCCACCAGTCCGCGGTCAAGGTAAGTGGCTGTGGTCTTGATGCGGCGGTCGTCTGTGGTGACGGCCACAATCTCAGTGCCGCCCTGGCCTTCTTGAATGGTGGCCGTTTTGATGCGGTTGCCTCTAACTTCCTCTAGAAAGTCTGAGTAACCCAAGTAACCAGAGCCGACACCCGATCGGTTGTCGAATTGTTTGAATACAGTGAAGAGCACCATGCCAATCACAAGCCATACGGCAATCTTTGAGAACCAAGGGTTGTTCAAGAAGAGCTCCCAGTTAAACGTCTAATTAGTGAACATTCTAGACTTTTGAAAGTGCTGCGGGGCCAATTTGCCTTGACTTAGCCTTAAAAGTAGAAGGAAATTTGTTGTTCGGCGTTGAGATTAGGTCGATTCGGCAGAACTGGGCCTGTTTTTAGGTTCAATTCCTACCAAAAATTGCTCTGAGGATTTGTCTCGGGAAGCCTTGGGTTTGATCGGTTTGACGATTTTGAAAGAGTCCTTAAACAGCTTCACGAGTTGGCTGTAGCCGCTGCCGTGAAAGACCTTCACCACCAAGGCCCCCTGGGGCTTCAGGTGCATTTGGGCAAATTCAACCGCCAATTCAATCAGGTGCGTAATCCGTGCAGCATCTACAGAGTCAATGCCCGACAGGTTGGGCGCCATGTCTGACACCACCACATCGACCGGGCGGTCGCCCACAATGGCTTGAACTTGGGTCAGCACATCGGCTTCCGTAAAGTCACCCTGAATGAACTGGACACCCTCAACCGGCTCCATGGGCAACAGGTCCACAGCCAGGATGGTGCCGTTCAAATCACCCACCGCCGCGCCCCCTGGCGATAGCTTGCGCCGAACATATTGGCTCCAAGCCCCAGGCGCTGAGCCCAAGTCAACCACCAGGGTGCCTGGCTTGATGAGGCCAAAAGTTTCGTCAATTTCTTTCAGTTTATAGGCCGCCCTCGCCCGATAGCCCTCTCTTTTGGCCAACTTGACATAGGGGTCATTGACGTGGTCGTTCAACCACGACTTGTTGACTTTTTTACTTTTGGTTTTTACTTTCATGATCTTCCGTTCAAGCAG
>CAIODE010000345.1 GCA_903856875.1 uncultured Burkholderiales bacterium | reverse complement strand
GGTCTAAGTGCTTTGAGTGCCCTAGAAAATTGGGGCATTAGTAGGCTAATGACTTATTGAACTTTGGCTTTTGAGCGCAAATCTTCTTGGAATTTGGACAATTTGGATTGTGTCAGTTGTTGTGTAATTTGTGGTTTGACCTCGTCCAATTTAGGCAACTGGGCTTCACGCACGTCATCGACACGAATGATGTGAAAGCCAAATTGGCTCTTAACCGGTGTCTCTGTGAGTTGGCCTTTTTCAAGCTTGATCATGGCATTGGAAAACTCAGGTACGTAGCTGGCTGCATTGGCCCAATCCAAATCGCCACCGTTTGCACCTGACCCTGGGTCTTTAGAAGCTTTCTTAGCCAATTCTTCAAATTTGCCACCCTTTTTCAGGTCGGCAATGAGGGCTTTGGCGTCGTCTTCTTTTTCAACCAAAATGTGACGTGCACGGTATTCTTTGCCACCGTTGGCCGCAACAAATTTGTCATATTCGCCTTTGATTTCAGCGTCGGTGACTGGATTCTTCTTCTGGAAACTGGCAAATAACTCGCGAATCAAAAGGCTCTGTCGGGCCAATTCCAGCTGTACTTTGTAGTCTTCGCTGGCGTCGAGGCCGCGTTTGCGAGCTTCTTGCATGAAGATTTCACGGGCAATGAGTTCTTCTTTGATTTGCGCCAAGATCTCAGGTGTGACGGGCCTGCCTGATCGCTCGACTTGCTGTTTCAGGGCCTCTATGCGGGAACTAGGAACAGGCTTGCCATTAACTACCGCCAAATTCTGCGCCATCGCAGAGAAGCTCAACGCAGCGACCAAGCTCAAGGCCAATTTCGAAAGTTTCATCAGATTCCTCAGATTGCAATTAAATTTAGTTGGATCGAAATTCTATGGCCAGGGCGTGGAGACCATTGTCCAAGAATTCTTGGAGCGAATCATACACAAGGCGGTGGCGTTGGACACGGTTGAGCTTCTCAAAATGAGCAGAGGCTATTAAAACCCTGAAATGGCTGTTGAGCCCCGACTCAGTGGCGCCGGAATGGCCAGCATGCTGGGCACTTTCATCTATGACCTCTAAAAAACTGGGTTCAAACCTGTTTTGCAAGGCGGCCACCATGAGGGGTTGCCATGATGAGTTGGTGGGAAGACTTGTTTTGGTATTCATGATCAGGCTTTACTTGTTCGCCTCATCTTCAGAGTTATTTTCTGAAGGAGGCACATGTTTGGCGATGTAAAAACCGGTACCGACAATGAAGGCCAAAGGGAACACATAGCCCCAAATTTTAAAATTCACCCATTCTTCAGTGCTGAATTCATAGGCAACGTAAGCGTTTAAAGAGGCCATGAAAATGCAGTATGCAATCCAAGCCAAGCTCAAAGTTTGCCAGTTGGCATCGGGTAAATTAACTTGACTTCCTAGCATTGTTTTTAAGAAATTTTTCTTGAGGATAAATTGCGAAAAAAACAATCCCAGTGCCATACAGCTTTAAAGCAGAGTTGGCTTGTACTTGATAAACCGATCGTCTTGCAAGGCAAGGGTTAGACCGCCAAACACCATAATGAGAACCAAGGTGACCTTTTGCATGGTTGCCAATTTGCCATCTAGGCGATACATCAAAAGGCTTTGGACCACGGTGGCCGCCATCAAAACAGCGGTTGCTTCGTAGATGGATGCAAATTTATAGGCTGCGAAAAAAAGCAGGATGGGGAAAAGATCAAGCGCTATTTTCATTTCAGCTTTTCTGAAAATTCAAAGACGCAGAATTCATGCAATAACGCAGCCCAGTGGGCTCAGGGCCATCTTCAAAAACATGGCCCAAATGAGCTCCGCAATTGGCGCACACGCTTTCGACTCGAACCATGCCAAGGCTTCGGTCTACGTTTTGTGCAACAGCATTAGGCTCTGCGGATTGGTAGAAAGAAGGCCATCCACAGCCAGCATCAAATTTAGTCGATGAATCAAAAAGCTTGGCGTTGCAACACATGCAGTTGTATTGGCCAGCCTCCCAATGTGTTTCGTACTTGCCAGTGTAGGGGCGCTCAGTGGCAGCTTTGCGAGTCACTTCAAAAGCCAGGGGTTCTGCATTCTTGGCAATCAGCCAAGCGCGCCATTCAGCATCTGTTTGAGGTAATTTGGTTTGCGACATGGTGAAAGTCTACTTGTTGATATGGGGGCATTGAAAGTGCTTAAGCCATTGTGGCTTAGGAAGAGCAACTGATCTCGATGTTGGCAGCCCAGTCAGGTGGCAAATTGGCATAGTGTTCAAATTGCGAATGTTCTTGAAAGGGAGACTGTAGCAATTTAAAAAGCGTATCGACCTCTGAATGATCACCTATTTTCGACTTTTGAATAGCGGCCTCTGCCAAATGATTCCGAAGAACATACTTGGGGTTGACTTGGAGCATTTGCTGCACGGCCAAGGTAGATGGTCTATTTTGCAAACGTGATAAATAACGATCTCGCCATGCGACCCAAGTTGACTGATCAATGAACACATCTGCGACAGATTGCCATTCTGTACCTGAGGCTTGTGTCGTGGGCGCAGAATGACTTAATCTGCGCCAAAAAATAGTGAAGTCAACCTGTTCATTGGCAAGTATTTGAAGCAAATCATTCAGCAGTGTTTTGTCTTCACTTGCATGACCGGCGTCTTCTTGTTTTTCCAAACCCAATTTATTCAAAAAGCCAATTTCCCAACTGTCTGCAAAGGCAGATTTGTAAGCCTCCAAGGCTTTCATGGCCAAATCCTGC
>CAIODE010000344.1 GCA_903856875.1 uncultured Burkholderiales bacterium | reverse complement strand
TCGGGCAAGCCAGCCGTTGGATCTTCAGCAGTAAAACGCGCAATGTCGAACGCAGCTTGAACGGTTTGCTGAATGGCCGCCTCTGAGAAGTCAGAAGTGCTGGCATTACCGCGTCTGTGGCCCACATACACCGTGACGCCCAAGGACTTGTCACGGTTGCGCTCCACGGTTTCCAATTCACCCTTGCGCACGCTGACGCTGAGGCCACAGCCCTCTGAAGCTTCTGCCCCAGCATCGGTCGCACCGATTTTTTTGGCGTGTTTCAGGGCAGAATCAACCAAGCCTTCAAAAAAGTTGCGGCTGTAGCTGAAACCGTCATGCGCATGCGCGCTGTGGGACTTGGAAGGGGCCTTGGCAGCCTGGGGCTTGTTATTTTTCATCATTTGCGTCGAATTCGTCAAAACAGTCGATTATTTAAAATTCACAGTGACGGCTATGATACTTGCCGTCCCGCTGAAAAGGCTTAAGAGCTCACATGTCCCGTAAATTCAAAAAAGGTTATTTCGTTCAAGGTCAATTTGTTGCCGAAGGCAGCGAGCTTGACCTTGAACTCAAACGCGAGCTCAAAGGGGGCGATGAACCCAGCCGCACTGACCTCAAAAAAGAGAGCGATGAGCTACAAAAACTGGGTGAGAGTCTATTGGATTTGCGTCCCGATTTGATGGCCAAAGCCGACCTGCCCGAAAAACTGGTCGATGCCGTGGCAGATGCGAAGCGAATTACCAACTTTGAAGGCAAGCGCCGGCAAATGCAATTCATTGGCAAGCTCATGCGCAAGCTCGACGACGACGTCATTGAAAGCGTCAAGGCAGCCCTGTTAGAACAAAACCAAGGCTCAGCGCAAGAAACATTGCAACTGCACTTGGCTGAACAATGGCGCGACCGCTTGATCAGTGATGACGATGCGTGCGGCGAATGGCTGAAAAACTTTCCAGAAACCGACAGTCAACAGCTGCGCGCCCTCATCAGGCAAGCTCGCAAAGATGCGCCAGCCATCTCTGCGGCCAGCGTTTCTCAAGGTTTGGCGCCCAGGCAAAGTCGCGCTTACCGCGAAATATTTCAGTTGGTGAGAGCAGAAATGAGCAACACCACACAAGACAGCTCCGCCAAGGATGAAGACAACTGAGCTTTGAACATGACGACATCACAAGACACATCCAGCGCATTACACGACCCCGTCAAAATTGGCATTGTCTCCATCAGCGACCGTGCCAGTACAGGCGTCTACGAAGACAAAGGACTTCCAGCACTTCAAACATTCCTGAGCCGTGCTTTGAAAAATCCATTGCAATTCGAGTCTCGGCTCATTCCCGATGAAAAAGAGCGCATCAGCGCCACGCTCATTGAATTGGTAGAGGCTGGCTGCAGTTTGGTGCTCACCACTGGCGGCACAGGCCCTGCCATTCGAGATGTCACCCCCGAAGCCACCTTGGCTGTGGCCGACAAAGAAATGCCTGGCTTTGGCGAACAAATGCGACAGATCAGTTTGAAGTTTGTGCCCACCGCCATCCTTTCAAGACAAGTGGCCGTGATTCGGGGACAGAGTTTGATTATCAATCTTCCTGGTCAACCCAAATCGATTGCAGAAACTTTGGAAGGCTTGAAAGACAGTCAAGGACAAAGCGTGGTGCATGGCATTTTTGCCGCTGTGCCCTACTGCATTGATTTGATCGGTGGCCCTTATTTGGAAACACACGATGAAGTGTGCAAAGCCTTCAGACCCAAAACGGCCATCCGAGCACCGCGGTCCTGAAAATTACTTGCCCACCAACTGATTGAGCTTTTCAGCCTCAAAGGTTTCGCGCTTGGCAGCATCACCTGGCATTTGAATGGCAGCTAAATTGCCAGCGTCTGAATTCATTTTTTCAAGCGCTTGCCACAGCATGGTAATTTGATGTTCTTGACTGGCTGCATTGTCAATCAATCCGCGCATCGCTTGCGACAAAGGATCGTCGTTTTGTGTCACGCCATAAGCTGAGAAGCCCATCTTGGAAGCCGTTGCTTCGCGCAGTACATCGGCATCTTCCTGAATGATACGAGCAGGATTGCCCACAGCTGTAGCACCGTCTGGTACTGGCTTGGTGACCACGGCATTGGATCCCACTTTAGCGCCATCGCCCACAGTGAAACCGCCCAGCACTTTAGCGCCAGCGCCAATGACCACATCTTTACCCAAAGTAGGATGGCGCTTCGCACCTTTGTACAAAGATGTACCACCCAACGTGACGCCGTGGTAAATGGTGCAGCCATCACCAATCTCGGCTGTTTCACCAATCACGATACCCATGCCGTGATCAAAAAATACACGCTCTCCCAACTTGGCACCTGGGTGAATCTCAATGCCCGTGACCCAACGTGAGAAATTAGAAATGAATCGACCTAACCACTTGAATCCCATGCGCCAGCAAGCATGGGCCCACCTGTGCATCACCACGGCGTGAAGTCCCGGATAACACGTGAGCACTTCCCAAGCTGTGCGGGCAGCAGGATCACGGTCAAGGATGCATTGAATGTCGGAATGGATTCGAGAGAACATAAGCAATAGGATTTGCACCAAGTCTACCTTTTTGATTGCGCTGTTTCGATCATGGCTTTAGCAACACCTCTGAGAATATGGATTTCTTCTGGCGTGAGATTGGCTCGATTGAACAATTGATTCAAACGGGGCATGAGTTTTTTAGGGGCCAATGGATCTAGGAATCCAATTTCAACCAAAGCCTTTTCCAAATGGCTGAGCAGTCCAGCCACTTGAGCAGCATCGGCCACAGTCGATTCATGCACAGGGGATACAACAGGAAAACCACCCAAGGCCAAACGCCATTCATAGGCCACCAATTGAATGGCTGCGGCCAAATTCAAAGAGCCAAAATCTGGATGCGTAGAAATAGACAAGGCCACATGGCACTTGTAAACATCCTCATTTTTCATGCCAAAACGTTCGGAGCCAAACAGGAATCCAATGGACCCAATAGCCTCTGTCGGCTGGTGTTCATCGGCTTTGACAGCAAGCATTTGGGATGGCGCAAGAGACCCACCCAACAGCCCTTCAAAGTGTTCACGGGGTGTTCGGGTTGGCGGGCCAAAATCACGAGGGGTCATGGCGGTGGCACAGAGATGAGAGATGCCCTCACACGCCTCCTCCAAGCTGTCCACAATGCGCGTTTTATCCAGCACATCATTGGCGCCACTGGCCCTTTGGATGGTTTCTTCCTTGCGCAAAATATTCACGTATCGCGGTGCCACCAACACCATTTCATCAAAGCCCATGACCTTCAAGGCACGGGCGGCCGCCCCCACATTGCCTGGGTGGCTGGTTTCAATCAAGATAAATCGGGTTCGCATGGGGGCTATTGTCCCAGTTCCAAGCCCTCAAAATGACCAAATCCAACTGTGGGCTGCGCCGCGAGTCAAATTTCATGGGAAAATGCGCCATTCGCCTCTGTCATCGCACTGGGGACCTTAGCTTTTGCTCTTAAAAATTCATGTCGACCAATCTCCACCCCATGCTCAACGTAGCCGTCAAGGCTGCACGCGCCGCCGGCGCCATCATCAACCGCGCGGCCCTGGACGTGGAGGCTGTTCGAATTTCGCAAAAACAAGTGAACGACTTTGTAACCGAAGTCGACTTGGCCAGCGAAAATACCATCATCGAAACCCTGCTCACCGCCTACCCGCATCATGGTATCTTGGCCGAAGAGTCTGGCAAAACACATGGCAACCCCGACGCAGATCATGTTTGGATCATCGATCCGCTAGACGGCACCACCAACTTCATTCACGGTTTTCCTGTTTACTGCGTCAGCATTGCGCTGGCCGTCAATGGCAAAGTGGAACAAGCCGTGGTGTACGACCCCTCACGCAACGATTTGTTCACAGCCACCAAGGGCCGCGGTGCCTACATGAACGATCGACGCTTGCGCACCAGCAAGCGCACGCAAATGCATGAGTGCCTTATTTCCACAGGCTTCCCTTTCCGTCCAGGCGACAACTTCAACCAATACTTGCGCATGATGGGAGAAGTGATGCAACGCACAGAGGGCCTTCGCAGGCCTGGTGCTGCAGCATTGGATTTGGCTTATGTGGCCGCAGGTTTCACTGATGCGTTCTTTGAAACAGGTCTTCAGCCTTGGGATGTCGCAGCAGGCGCCTTGCTGGTCACTGAGGCCGGCGGCTTGGTGGGCAACTTCACGGGCGACGCCGATTTCTTGGAACAAAAAGAATGCTTGGCTGGCACGCCCAAAATTTACGGACAGCTGGTACCTATCCTCAGCAAGTACAGCAAATTCGCCAGTGCTGGCGAAAAAGCGGCCATGCGTGCGGCCGACATCAAGGATACGGAAGCGCGCCAAACGTCAACTGACAGCCCGATCTAAGCCATGACTGACGCGCTCGACTTGAGTGCCCACACGCCCATGATGCAGCAGTATTTGCGCATCAAGGCGGAGTTTCCTGACACCCTGGTTTTTTACCGGATGGGTGACTTTTATGAAATGTTCTTTGAAGACGCCGAGCGTGCAGCCGGTCTCATGGACATCACACTCACACACCGTGGTCAAACAGCTGGCAAACCGATTGCCATGGCAGGTGTGCCTTTTCATTCTGTTGAAAATTACTTAGCCAAACTCATCAAGCTGGGCGAGTCGGTGGCGATCTGCGAGCAAGTGGGCGATGTGGCTACAAGCAAAGGCCCCGTTGAGCGAAAAGTGGTACGTGTTGTCACGCCAGGCACGCTCACAGACACTGAATTACTGTCTGACAAAAGCGAAGCTATTTTGTTGTCACTGCACATTGCACTGCGCAATGCTTGCGGCTTGGCTTGGCTCAGCGTCACTCAAGGTGTCTTGCATTTGGCCGAATGCACGCACGATGA
>CAIODE010000343.1 GCA_903856875.1 uncultured Burkholderiales bacterium | reverse complement strand
CTTTTTTCAAAGCAATTTGCGCATCAGCGTAGTGCTCTTGTCGCGCCAGCACTTGGCCTAATTCGTAGTGCGCTTTGGCGCTTTGCGGCTTTTCTTGGATGACCTCACGCAGCATCGACTCGGCTTGCGCAAGACGGCCTGCGTTGACAGCTGCATCAATGTCTTTGGGAGAAGGCAAAGCAAAAGCCAACGCACTGGACAAGGCCAATGAGCAGGCTAAAAGCAATTTGACAATAGATACGCGGTGCATGTTGGATCCTTAGGAGTTTGTGAGCTCAAGTGTTCATTGTGCGCGAAATGGATGTCATTGCTAAACACCTTAGAAAATTGTGGCAATGGAATGTGACGTTTGTGTGGAAGAAGTGGACTTTTCTCTAAAAGAAAGCTCAGCCGCCTTCAGGCGATGTAGCGGACGTTGGCAATCCGAACACGCGATCAAAGGCCCATGTAAAAGCGAAGGTGTAGGCAAAAAAGAAAATGTTCAAACTTAGGTTGACGATGAACGAGCGCATAAAGCTGATATCCAGCCACCATGCCGCTGCCGGCAGAAGTACCACCAGAAAGCCAATCTCGAAGCCTACCGCGTGCAGCACGCGACGACCGAAGCTGCGGCCAAGCGTCATGCTTTTCGCCTCCCATCGCTCAAACAAGGCGTTGTAAGTAAAGTTCCAACTCACAGCGAAGATTGAGGCGAACACAGCCAGGGTACTGGCACGTTCAATGCTGCTATCACTAAAGCTAAAAAAGCCAAGCGTGCCGCACAAGAAAGCGAAGGCCTCGTAAGTAGTCACGTAAGTGATCTTACGTTTGGTACCTTGCAGCGTCATATTGAAATCCGTTAGAGGTTTTTTGTATGGGGGTTCGAGCGAGCGTCAAACTTGTATCGCGTTATGTGCCGACTGAAGCGGCCGGCTCAGTCACGGAATCTTTTGACTTTCTTTTAAGCCCGAATCCAAAGATGACCATATGCCAGCCTAGCGTGGATGTGAGCGCGGTAGCCAGTGGCGGTCCGAGCACAAAGGCCATGCCGTGGGTGGCACCAATCAGCCCCAAAATACGGCCCCGCCGCTCGGCTGTGAATACATCACCAATCACGGCGCTGGCCACCGGAGCGATGCCACCTGCGCCGATGCCCTGAATGGTTTAGCTGCTTGCGCAAGTGCTTCATGATCCTCCCAGCGCAAATCGCGTTTGAACCATACCATTGAATAGCTCATAACGATTAATTTTTAAAAATCAGTCAGAGTTTTTCGACATGGTTTTTAGATCAATGCCCTCATGTTTGGCTACCATCTCGAGCGCAGACTCAAAAAGTGCTCTTGCAGAGCCAGAGACCGAGCTTAAATACGCATGAAGATGTGCATCTTCTGTCGACTTGTTTAGGCATTCGTGACTGTACTGCTCAAAACTTGCAAGTTGCGTAATGATTTCAGAAACATGCTTGGGACATTCGCACAACACATTTGTTGAAATGCCTGCAACTCGCATGAGTTCAATATCGTCATACTTTCTTGGAGGAATGAGCATGCCAGTTGTGAGAGTTGCTGCATGAGTTTCGTTATTGATGAGCAAAACCGACTTAATGAGATCCGCCAAATCGGAATCGCTAATAGGCTCTCTGCGAACAATCATGCCGCAGCGTTTCATTGATTCAATAATGGGCTCTTGACCATAGTTGTAAAGAACGATGACTTGCAAAGCGTTGTTAATTTGAGCCAAGCGATGGATATCTACTTGAACGCCCGAATGCAAAGAGTTTGTGTGGATCAGAAGAATTTGAGGGTTCTTTTGAAACTCTGCTGTTAAGGCCTGTTGCACAGTGCTAAAAATATCTGTGATGCGAATAGCTTGGTTGTTAAAACTGAATGTGAATTTTTTAGACTCAATTTTGGCAGCAAGGGGGAGTCCAACCACCGCAATAGAAACTGTCTGACTCTTAGACTCTGCATTTGCTTTTCTTTGATTGGTCTCTTGTTGCTGCTGAAGCAAATTGTTCAGTTCTGTTGTGCTTAGTTTTGCAATGCTACTGATGCCGTGTCCTTGGTCTGTCAGTCGTTTGAGAACAGTGGCTTTCAAAACATCGTCATCTGTGTAAAGCCGATGTTTGCTTTCTGTCTTTTGCGGTTGAAAGGTTTCATACCTGATCTCCCACACACGCAGGGTAGGGGTGGGAACGCCGCTAAGGCTAGAGACTGCGCCTATTTTGTGAAAATTG
>CAIODE010000342.1 GCA_903856875.1 uncultured Burkholderiales bacterium | reverse complement strand
TGCAAAGGCAATGACCAATGACAGCAACACACGCAGCCGCATGGGGGCCGAGCGGAACGCAAACAAAGGCATGGTCATGAAGCAGCCCAACAACCTCACAGAAATGAGCATCCAGACCGTGACGGTCTGCGTCATCCAATCAGGACTGATGGGGAGCATGGGCGAGGGTGTAAGCGTTAGCGCAGAATTTCTGGCAACTCTTGAATGACATCGCGCAGGTAATCTACAAAGAGAGCCAAACTTACGGGCCCAGCAATGAGCAAGACCAACGCAATGACGATCAACTTAGGTATGAATGCCACTGAACTCTCGTTCACGGAAGTGGCAGCTTGAAGAATACCAATGACCAAGCCCACAATGAGCAAAGAAATAAGCACGGGACCGCTCAGAACAAATGCCATCCAAAGCGCTCTAAAGGCCACTTCAATGACAAATCCTGAGTCCATGTTAAGTCACCTTGAAACTGTTAACCAAAGAAGCGGCCAAGAGCGACCAACCATCCGCCAACGCAAACACCACCAACTTGAGCGGTAGCGAGAACATCATGGGCGAGACCATGACCATGCCGAGCGATGTCAAGATGCTGGCCACCGCAAAATCAATGGCCATGAAGGGCAAGTAAATGAGGAAACCAAACAAGAAACCTGTTTTGATTTCAGACACGGCAAAGGCGGGAATGAGCACCGTCATGGGCACATCGGCCCGAGTTTCAATGGGCTTGCCCCACAGCTTGGCAAACAGGCTCAGATCATCCTTGTTGGTTTGACTCAGCATGAATTGCTTCAAGGGCTCGGTGCCAATATTGACTGCTTCTTCAAACCCAATTTTACCGCTGGCCAAAGGCAAATAAGCATCTCGGTACATGGGCTCGAGCACGGGGTTCATGACAAAAAAAGTAAGGAACACCGAAAGGCCAATTAAGACCAAATTGGGCGGCATGCTTTGCAGTCCCAAGGCTTGCCGCAACATAGAAAACACAATGAGAATTCGAATGAAGCTGGTCATGAGCATGAGCGCAGCCGGTAAAAAAGAAAGGGCCGTTAAGGCCAGCAATGTTTGCACAGGCACGGCATACACGGTACCGGCTTTGGAAGTGCTAGAAGTGACCAGAGGTAAGTTTTGAGCTGCGGCCCAACCGCAACACAGCAGGAGGGCAATGGCAACCAGCCATTTGAGGCTGAAGAACCTCATGCGCCGTTCTTTCCAGAGAGCAAGGCCATGAGTTGACCTGCAAAACCTGAAGGCAACGAACCCGAGTTGGCCATGGGTTCAAAATCGTCTAACTCTGCCAACAAACTGATGTGCGTGGGCGTATGGCCCAGGGCCAAAATGCGATCTTGCATGCGAACCACCAACAAACGTTCGCGGGGCCCCACTGGGAAGGCAGCCAACAATTGAATTTGTCCACCCAAGGTGGTGCTTTGTGCGCCACGGCGGAACAGCCAGACCACCACGGCTGCTAAAACCACAAGCAAGCTGAGCGTAACCAACCCTAGCCAAGCCCCGCCCCAAACAGACGACGATGAGCCTGAAGCACCACTGGAGACTGGCGCTGATAAGGCTTGCGCTTGAGCGGCGATTGAGAAAATGCCTAAAAAGACAAATGCTGAAAGACGCGACAAGGGGGAAAGTGGGGTCAATTTTTAGATTTCCGTAAACGCTCCGATGGTGAAATGATATCAGTCAAGCGGCTGCCATAGCGGTCGTCCACAATGACAACTTCGCCTTGTGCAATTAAACAACCGTTAACCACCAAATTCAAGGGCT
>CAIODE010000341.1 GCA_903856875.1 uncultured Burkholderiales bacterium | reverse complement strand
TGCCCGCTTCAACGACGATGGCGTCACGGCTTTGTACCAAGCACTCAATGTTCGATTGGGAGAATTGGGTTTGAAGTTGAAAGAGGGTTTGCTGCCCATCGTCGACGTTCGCCACAGCACCAACCAAACCCCTGTGGTGCCCACCGCACGCACGCGTTACTTAGCCGAAATCAGTGACACCGTGCGTGGCTACAAAAAACAAGCGCGCGACCAAGCCCACTTGGCCCGTGAAATTCAACAACTGCGCGCTGCTGCAGTCATGCTGGAAGTGGACAAACCTGGACGCGCCAAAGCCGCAGAAGCAGCCATTGACTTGGCCATTCGCCGTGAAGAGACACAAGAACCTGGCGCGAAGAAATTATTAGGGCACTGGCCTGAAATGCAAAAGGCCTACGCGGCAGGCGAGTATGTTGTGACAATCCGCGACAAAGAAATTCGCACCGCACTCACATCCAAAAGCTTGTCGGGCACCACCATTCGCAAAGTGTCTTTGCCCACTTACGAAGACCATGGCGAAATTTTGAAATGGCTCATGCTGGACAACGTGCCTGGCAGCTTTCCTTACACCGCTGGCACCTTTGCTTTCAAGCGCGAAGGCGAAGATCCCACACGCATGTTTGCAGGTGAAGGCGATGCCTTTAGAACCAACACACGTTTTAAATTTCTCAGCGCAGGCATGGCCGCCAAGCGTTTGTCTACGGACTTTGACTCCGTCACGCTGTATGGCAACGATCCCGACCCTCGTCCAGACATCTACGGCAAGGTGGGCAACTCGGGCGTGAGCATTGCCACCTTGGACGACATGAAAGTGCTGTATGGCGGCTTTGACTTGTGCAACCCCAGCACCAGCGTGTCCATGACCATCAACGGCCCGGCGCCATCCATCTTGGCCATGTTCATGAACACCGCCATTGATCAAAACTTGGAAAAATTCAAAACCGACAACGGCCGCGACCCCACAGAAACCGAAGCCGCCAAAATTCGGGAATGGGTTTTGGCCAACGTACGCGGCACCGTACAAGCCGACATTTTGAAAGAAGACCAAGGTCAAAACACCTGCATCTTCAGCACCGAGTTCAGCTTGAAGGTCATGGGCGACATTGCGCAGTATTTTGTGCACAACGATGTGCGCAATTTCTACTCTGTGTCCATCAGTGGTTATCACATTGCCGAAGCGGGTGCCAACCCAATTAGCCAATTGGCCTTCACACTTTCAAATGGTTTTACGTTTGTTGAGGCCTACTTGGCGCGCGGCATGCACATTGACGATTTTGCGCCCAACCTGAGTTTCTTCTTCAGCAACGGCATGGACCCCGAGTACACCGTGATGGGCCGCGTGGCCCGCCGCATCTGGGCCGTGGCCATGAAAAACAAATACGGCGCCAACGAGCGCAGCCAGAAACTGAAGTACCACATTCAAACGTCAGGCCGCTCCTTGCACGCGCAGGAAATTCAGTTCAACGACATTCGCACCACGCTGCAAGCCCTGATTGCCATTTACGACAATTGCAACTCACTGCACACCAATGCCTTTGACGAAGCCATCACCACGCCCACCGAAGACAGTGTGCGCCGCGCCATGGCCATTCAACTGATCATCAATCGCGAGTGGGGTTTGGCCAAAAATGAAAATCCCAGCCAAGGCGCCTACATCATTGAGGAACTCACCGAGCTGGTGGAAGAGGCCGTGCTCACTGAATTTGAAAAAAT
>CAIODE010000340.1 GCA_903856875.1 uncultured Burkholderiales bacterium | reverse complement strand
CGTGCTGAAACCCCTGCCGGGGCTGCCCGTCATCCGCGACCTGATCGTCGACATGACGCTGTTCTTCAAGCAGTACAACTCGATCAAGCCTTACCTGGTGAACGACACGCAGCCGCCCGAAAAAGAGCGCCTGCAGTCACCCGAAGAACGCGACGAGTTGAATGGCCTGTACGAATGCATCTTGTGCGCCAGCTGCTCAACCGCCTGCCCCAGCTTCTGGTGGAACCCTGACAAGTTCGTCGGCCCTGCAGGCTTGCTCCAAGCCTACCGATTCATTGCTGACAGCCGAGACCATGGCACAGCCGAGCGTTTAGACAACTTGGAAGACCCCTATCGCTTGTTCCGCTGCCACACCATCATGAACTGCGTGGACGTTTGCCCAAAGAACCTCAACCCCACCAAAGCCATTGGCAAGATCAAAGAGATGATGGTGCGCCGCGCCGTCTAAGCCGAGATCAAGCAAAGAGACCTTCAAGATGGGAGATGAACTGCTCGATAATCTAGATCGCAACATCCTTTTGGGTGAACGCGCTCTGAGCAAACTGCGTTGGCGTTGCAGACGCGGCTTGCTGGAAAACGATCTTTTCATTGAGCGTTTTTTCAATCGCTACGCACCTCAAATGACTGTGGGACAAGCCCGCGGCATGTACATTTTGATGGATTTATCCGATAACGACTTAATGGATTTGTTCATGAAGCGCAAATCGCTCGGAGCAGACATTGAATCTGAAGAAGTCAGCGAAGTGCTGAGCTTGCTCATGGCATGATTTTGGCCATCCTAAGATGACTGATCATTTAATTTGAATTGACCGATTAACAGAGGAAATTGAATCATGAAACTTGCTGACAACAAAGCTACCCTGTCTTTCAGTAACGGCAGTCCCAGTATTGAAATGCCTGTCTACAGCGGCAACATTGGTCCTGATGTGATCGATATTCGCAAGCTGTATGGCCAAACCGGCATGTTCACTTACGACCCAGGGTTCTTGTCAACCGCCTCTTGCCAATCGGCCATAACCTTCATCGATGGCGACAAAGGTGAGTTGCTCTATCGCGGCTATCCCATTGAGCAATTGGCCAACCACGGCGACTTTTTGGATACCTGCTACTTGTTGCTCCACGGCGATTTGCCTGATACCAAACAAAGCACAGACTTTCACAAACTGGTGAACAACCACACCATGGTGAATGAGCAAATGCAATTCTTCTTGCGTGGTTTCCGCCGTGATGCGCACCCTATGGCTGTGTTGACTGGCTTGGTGGGTGCGCTGTCAGCGTTCTATCACGACAGCACCGACATCACCAATCCCGAGCACCGCGAAATTTCAGCCATTCGTCTGATTGCCAAGCTGCCAACCTTGGTCGCCATGTCCTACAAATACGGCATCGGACAGCCCTTCATGTACCCCCAAAATAGCTTGTCCTATTCAGGCAATTTTTTGCGCATGATGTTTGGTGTGCCTTGTGAAGACTACGTCGTGAACCCAGTTCTGGAGCGCGCCCTAGATCGCATCTTCATTTTGCACGCAGACCACGAGCAAAACGCTTCCACCTCGACTGTGCGTTTGTGCGGTTCTTCTGGCACCAACCCATTTGCTGCCATTGCTGCTGGCGTAGCATGCCTCTGGGGCCCTGCTCACGGCGGCGCCAATGAGGCTTGCTTGAACATGCTGGACGACATTCAAAGAATGGGTGGTATTGCCAAAGTGGGCGAGTTCATGGAGCAAGTCAAAGACAAGAACTCTGGCGTGAAGCTCATGGGTTTTGGTCACCGCGTTTACAAAAACTACGACCCCCGCGCCAAACTCATGCAAGAGACCTGCAACGAAGTGCTGGCTGAACTCGGCTTGGAAAACGACCCTATGTTCAAATTGGCCAAACAAGTTGAAAAAATTGCCTTGGAAGACGACTACTTCGTGTCACGCAAGTTGTACCCCAACGTCGACTTCTACTCTGGCATCGTGCAACGCGCCATTGGTATCCCTGTGAACCTGTTCACCGGTGTGTTCGCCTTGGCCCGCACTGTGGGCTGGATTGCCCAACTGAATGAAATGATTGGCGATCCTGAGTACAAAATCGGCCGTCCCCGTCAGCTGTTTACGGGTTCACCCCGCCGTAACGTCCCAGGCGCAAAATAAGCTTTGCGCCTCACTTAAAAGCCCGCGTGATCCGCGGGCTTTTTTCATGCATTCAGCTTAAAATGCGGGGCTAGACCCTAGGAAGCAACATGGCACGCACGCTTTACGACAAAATTTGGGACGAACACGTCGTCCACACTGAAGATGACGGCACCGCCGTTTTGTACATTGACCGCCACTTGGTCCACGAAGTGACCAGCCCCCAAGCCTTTGAAGGCTTGAGGCAGGCAGGCCGCAAAGTTTGGCGGGTCAGCTCCATTGTGGCCACGGCAGACCACAACACCCCCACCACAGGCTGGGAGTTGGGCTACGACGGCATCACAGACCCCGTCAGCAAAGAACAAATCACCACACTTAACAGCAATATTGCCGAGTTTGGTTCTGCCGCATTTTTCCCCTTCATGTCAAAACGCCAGGGCATTGTTCACGTCATTGGGCCTGAAAACGGCGCCACGCTGCCAGGCATGACCGTGGTCTGTGGCGACTCACATACATCGACGCACGGCGCATTTGGCGCCTTAGCGCATGGCATTGGCACCAGCGAAGTTGAGCACGTCATGGCCACGCAAACACTTTTGGCGAAAAAAGCCAAAAACATGCTCATCAAAGTTGAAGGCACTGTGGCCAAGGGCATCACGGGCAAAGACATTGTGTTGGCCATCATCGGCAAAATCGGCACGGCAGGCGGCACGGGTTACACCATCGAATTTGGCGGTTCAGCCATTCGTGCTTTGTCCATGGAAGGCCGCATGACCGTTTGCAACATGGCCATTGAAGCGG
>CAIODE010000339.1 GCA_903856875.1 uncultured Burkholderiales bacterium | reverse complement strand
CCAACTGCGCTAAGAAGTACAGGTGAACTTGACCCACACGGGGCACGCTCATCACCGTAAAAAGCTGGCCCATTTTGAAATTCGCGCCAGCCTCTTCTGAAGTTTCACGCGCGGCGCCTTCTGCAGTGCTTTCACCCAACTCCATGAAGCCGGCAGGGAGCGTCCATTTGCCTTTTCGGGGCTCGATATTTCTCTTGCAAAGAAGCACACGCTCCCCAGAATGAGGAATCGTACCCACGACATTCAGGGGATTTTCATAATGCACCAAATGACATGCAGTGCAGATGGCGCGTTGCTTGGTGTCGCCATCATCGGGAAGTCGATATAAAACCACCGAGCCACAGGCTCGGCAGTGTTTGATCAGTTGTCTTTGATAGCTCAAGCCTTTTTCGCTGGTGCTTTGGTGGCTGGGGCTTTGGAGTACTTCTCGATCAAAGTGCGGGCTGTGTCGATCAACTTGCGTCCATCGTAGCCGCGCTTGTTCATGTCCTCAATCCATTCCACTTCGAGCGCGCGAGACTTGCGGCGGAACTCTTGGGCTTCGACAGGGCCCACTGTGAAGATGGCATTGTTTCGATCGCTGGCTGATTTGCGGCCAGGCACATCGCCTTCTTGTTGCACTTTGCCCAACCAGCCTGAAGTTTCCAGGCCACTGTTGTTGTCAATGATCTTTTTCAGATCTGCCGGCAATGAGTTGTATTTGGCCTTGTTCATGGCCATCACAAACGTTGTGGTGTACAGGCAACCGCCAGCAGGATCGAACTCGGCATGGAACTTGGTGAGTTCGTTCACCTTCACGGCCGGCACGACTTCCCAAGGAATCACGGCGCCATTGATGGTGCCTTTAGACAGTGCATCGGGAATACCAGGCAATGGCATGCCAACAGGAATTGCACCGAGAGCCCCCATCAATTTGGTCACTTGGCGGGTTGGGGCTCGCATTTTCAAGCCCTTCATGTCGGCCACACTTTTCACGGGTTTGTCTACCGTGTGAATGGCACCAGGGCCGTGAACTTGCAAGGCAATTAGCTGAGTATCTTTGAATTCATCGGGTGCCATGGTTTGCACATATTCCCAATACGCCTTTGAAGTGGCTTCTGCATTGGTCATCATGAAGGGCAGCTCAAAAACTTCTACCCTGGGGAAGCGACCCGCGGTGTTGCCAGGCAATGTCCAAACAATGTCGACCACGCCGTCACGTGCTTGGTCGTACAACTGCACAGGTGTGCCGCCCAATTGCATGGCGGGATAAGCTTCAAACTTGATGCGACCACCAGACTCTTGTTCGACTTTGTTCATCCAGGCTTTGTGCATGTTGAGCCACACATTGGACTGCGGCGCCATGAAGGTGTGAAACTTCAGAGTCACAGTTTGCTGGGCAAAACTTGTGATGGCGGGCGCAGCAATGGCGGCAGCGGCACCTGATTTTAAGAGTGAGCGACGTTTGATCATGAATGTCTCCAATGAATGATGTTTGGATGTTAACGGAACAAAGCCTCTAAAAGAGGTTTCAAATCACGCAACGTACTGAATCAACCACAGGGAAATCCCGGGGAAGAACAGCAAAAGGGTGGTTCTGATGGTGTCGCTGATGAGGAAGGGCATCACCCCCTTGTAGCTCTCAGAAATGGGCACATCCTTGGCCATGCTGTTGACGACGTAAACGTTCAATCCAACCGGCGGTGCCAACATGCCAAACCCGACAGTCATGAGCACCATGATGCCAAACCAAATGGCGGTGGGCTCCTTGGCCATGCCAAAGTCGAGGCCCATGATCATGGGGAAGAAAATGGGGATGGTCAGCAAAATCATGCTCAGTTCATCCATAACGGCACCCAGCACCACATAAAACAGCAAGATGGCCGTGACGACCATCAGGGGTGCGAGGCCCCATCCGCCAACCACTTCGGCCAACTGATTCGGTACTTGCGTCAAGGCCAATGAAGAGTTCATGACATCAGCACCAATGAAAATCATGAAGATCATGGCTGAGCTTTCGGCCGTTGCGTAAAAGCACAGCTTGAATTTAGCCCATGTGATTTCTCGTTTGAGCAGGGCAGCCACAAAGGTTGAAGCGGCCCCCACACCAGCGCCTTCCGTGGGTGTGAAATAACCGCCGTAAATGCCTCCAAACACAATGACAAAAATGGTGGCGATGGGTGCAATACCTGCTAGCGAGGCCATTGAAAATTTCTCAATGCTGTCATCGACTTCTGGCGCCTGTCCAGGCACCACACGCACATAAATGGCGATGGCAATCATGTAACCCAGCATGGCAATGATGCCGGGCACCATGGCGGCAGCAAACAGCTTGGCGATATTTTGTTCAGTCAAGATGGCGTAAATGACCAAGGGAACTGAAGGCGGAATCAAAATGCCCAAGGTGCCGCCTGCGGCCAAAGTGCCTGTAGACAAACGACCCGAGTAGCCATGGCGTTTCATCTCTGGCAGCGCAACGCCCGTGATGGTGGCTGCCGTGGCCACCGAGGATCCGCAGATGGAACCAAAGGCTGCACTGGCCAAAACGGCGGCCATGGCCAGACCGCCTTTAAAACGGCCCATGACACTGGCTGCAAATTGAAACAAGGCCTTGCTGATGCCGCCTTGAGTTGCAAAGTGGCCCATCAAAATAAACAGGGGAATGACCGACAGGTCATAACTTGCAAAGCGTGCGAAGGCCAAGTTGTTGAGAAAACTGGAGTAAGGGCCCCAGCCAGTTTGAATCAGATAACCCAAGGTACCTGCTGCAAACATCGAAACAGCAATGGGCACTCTGATGGCCATGAGAACCAGCATGGCACCAAAAATAATCAAACAAAGTGTGAGGGCGCTCATGCTGATGCACTTTCGGAACTGGTGAACTTGTCACCCATCCAGGTTTGCGCCATCGCGATGGCGGCACTCAAGGCCAAGGGCGGTGTCATGGCGGCATACACAATCCACTCAGGGAAGCCCAACATCATAGAACCTGATTGCGAAACCCATGCGTTCATGCCGCCCAAGTAGGTTCGCCAAGCGAGCAAGGCAAAAGTGGCAGCCATGAAGAAAGCGCCCAGTCGGTCGAGTTGGGCGGTGGTGGCCTCACTGGCCTTGGCTGTGAAAAAGTCCACAATGATGTTGGCTTTTTTGAACTGGCACAAAGGCATGAACAAAGCGATGGCAGCCCCCGTGGCAACACCGGTTAACTCGAAGTCACCCACGATGGTTTGACCCGTTGTGTTGCGGCCGATCAGGCTATAGCACGTCATCAAAGTTATGAACGTAAGCAATGCCCCCGATAAGATGCTGCAAAACTTGGCTAGCCATTCGAGTATTTTCAATGTCGTCTCCCAAAAAAGGGGATTGCTCCCCTTTGTACCTACTG
>CAIODE010000338.1 GCA_903856875.1 uncultured Burkholderiales bacterium | reverse complement strand
TCAAAGCAAGCCCTCAGGCCCGCTTCAAATCAAGCTTCGCACCAGCGAGAAATACGCCCCTCAGCATCGCCCAGTTCGCACTGCGGCCACGTTCATTTCTTCGCGCGCTATCACGCACGACATGTCTGAATTCAAGTTTGAAACCGCCACACCTGTTGCTTTTTTAAGTGGCCAGTACGCCTTGGTTCAGATGCCCGGCATTGCGGGGCCGCGCGCCTACTCCATGAGCAATGTCGGCTTGATCGAAGGCCACAAGCAAGTCGGTCAATTGATGGAGTTTCAAGTTCGACGCGTGCCTGGCGGGCATGGCAGTGCGCACTTGTTTGATCAGTTGGCACCTGGCGCTCAAGTTGAAATTGATGGCCCTTACGGCATGGCCTATTTGCGTGAAGATATTGAGCGCGACATTTTGTGTGTGGCAGGTGGTTCTGGTTTGGCGCCCATGGTTTCCATTGCACGCGGCACATTCAACAGTCCCAAGATGAACGCTAGAAAATTGCATTTCTACTATGGCGCTCGTTCTTTGCAAGATGTTTGCGGCTTGGACATGCTGCAAGCGCTTCCCGACTGGGATTCACGCGGCCATTACCAAGCAGTCATCTCTGGTGAACCAGACACTGCCAACTTACCCAGCCCTTATTTGCGTGGCTTTGCCCATGACGCGGTGGCGCAAAGCTTTGGCGAGGCTTTGCAACAAATGGAAATTTATTTTGCAGGCCCCGCCTTGATGGGGCAGTCTCTTTTGAAAACTTTGATTGATCTGAAAGTGCCCATGGACCAAGTGCACTTTGATCAGTTTTATTGAACGGCCAGCATGAGCAGCGAAGATTTGAAAACCAAGCACAGCGTACAAGATCACCAGTACGGTGCCGACACGTATCACACCCACGATGGTGAAGCAGATCACGATCATGATCATGACTTTGCAGGAGATGACCCTTCACAAGAATCTTTGTGGCGCCAAGACAATGTGATTTTGCACAGCGTGGGCATTGATGTCGGTTCTTCAGGCACACAGGTGGTCTTCTCGCGCATTCACTTAAGGCGCATTGCCGAAGATTTGTCGAGCCGTTACACGGTGGTAGAACGCACAGCGCTTTATCAATCGCCCATTTCATTAACGCCTTATTTGAGCGACAGTCTGATGGATGCCAAAGCACTGGGCGCCATCATTGACAAGGCTTACCAAGATTCTGGCTTACACCCCGACGAAATTGATGCAGGCGCCGTCATTTTGACGGGCGAAGCACTTCGCCGTGAAAACAGCGAATCAATTGCGGCTGTCTTGGCCGAGCAAGGCGGTGAGTTTGTCTGTGCAACAGCAGGTCATCACATGGAGGCCATGCTGGCTGTGTATGGCTCAGGCGCAGCCAAACGTTCATACGATGAAAAGCACCGCATTTTGAACATCGACATTGGCGGTGGAACCACCAAGTTGGGTTTGGTTCAAAACGGCGAACTGGTTGCCACCGCTGCTGTGCATCTAGGCGGACGCCTCATGGTGGTGGATGAAAAAAATAGCCTCACCCGACTCGATCCAGCAGGCGCTTATTTGGCACAACAAGCTGGCTTCAATTGGAAGCTGGGTGATCAAGTCACCCGACAAGAGTTGGCCACGGTGGCCCAGTGGATGGCCGACGCACTGGTGCGCGTGCTCACGCAAACATTTTCACGCGAAGATTTGTCTAATTTGTATTTAACCGACCCTGTCGACGACTGGGGCCCACTCGACGGCATCATGTTCTCAGGCGGTGTGGGTGAGTATGTTTACCGCCGCGAGATGCGCGACTTTGGCGACTTGGGCAAATTGTTTGGCGAAGCGGTGCGCCAGCGTTTGGACCAAAATGCCGTACCCGTGGCATTGTTGCCAGCGGGTGAGTGCATTCGAGCCACGGTGTTAGGTGCTTCTGAATACAGCGTTCAATTGAGTGGCAACACCACCTTCATTTCTGAACCTGCAGCGCTTTTGCCGCGCAAAAATTTGCAGGTCATTCCATTGAACCTAGAGTTGAAAGACAGCATTGATTCTGCAGAGATTGCCAGTGCATTGAGCAAGTCTTTCAAACGACACGATTTGGTCGAGGGCGCACAAGATGTGGCTATTTCATTGCGCTGGTTAGGCGCACCTTCTTTTGTTCGCATGAACGCTTTGGCGCAAGGCATTCTGAATGGCCTGCCTGAAACTTTGAAACAACAGCGTCATTTGTACATCGTGACCGATGGC
>CAIODE010000337.1 GCA_903856875.1 uncultured Burkholderiales bacterium | reverse complement strand
TGACTTGGTACAACGGCTCCAAAGGCGCTGTGATTACCACCAGCAAATCATTGGCCGCTGAATTAGGCCCCGAAAACATTCGCGTCAATTGCATCAACCCTGTGTTCAACCCCGACACGGGTTTGTCGGCAGAATTTGCAGGCGGCCCCGTGGACGAGGCCAAGCGTGCCAAGTTCATGGCCTCCATTCCGCTAGGTCGTTTCTCGACCGCCTTGGATGTAGCCAACGCCGCCTTGTATTTGGCCAGCGACGAAGGCTCATTCATCAGTGGTGTTTGCATTGAAGTAGACGGCGCACGTTGTGTCTGAACGCGTTATTCCCATCATCAGTCAGCCCTTGGGGAATCTGCCCATCCCAGAGGCCTTGAATGGGCCCGCTTGGGCGCCTGGACAGCAGTTGCTTGATCAAAGAAAGCGCCCCTTGCGCGATTTGCGCATCAGCGTCACAGACCGTTGCAATTTTCGGTGCAGCTACTGCATGCCCAAAGAGATCTTCAACAACGACTATGTGTATTTGCCTCACAGTGCCTTGCTCAGCTTCGAAGAAATTACGCGCACGGCCCAAAGTTTCATTGCCTTGGGTGTTGAAAAACTTCGACTGACAGGCGGCGAGCCCCTGCTGCGAAAAAATCTAGAGGTTCTCATTGCTCAGTTGGCGGCTTTAAAAACTTTAGCTGGACAAGACTTGGACATCACCCTCACAACCAATGGTTCCCTCTTGTCAAAAAAAGCCCAGGCCCTCAAGAGTGCCGGCTTAAACCGAGTGACAGTCAGCCTGGATGGGCTTGATGATGACGTGTTCAAGCAAATGAACGACGTTGACTTTCCAGTCAGCGATGTGCTGGAGGGCATTAAAGCCGCACAAGCTGCCGGCTTAGGCCCTATCAAGGTGAACATGGTGGTCAAACGCGGCACCAATGAACAAGAAATATTGCCCATGGCGCGGTATTTCAAAGGCAAAGGTATCGCACTCAGGTTCATTGAGTACATGGATGTTGGTGCCACCAATGGCTGGCGCATGAATGAAGTGATGCCCAGCGCTGACATTCTGCAGTTGCTGCAAACTGAAATGTCTTTGACACCGCTTCAAGCCAGCCAGGCCGGCGAAACAGCAGAGCGTTGGGGGTATCTGAATGAACAAGGCGTCCACGATGTGAGCCTTGGCGAAATTGGATTTATCAGCAGCGTTTCCAAGGCATTTTGCAGCGATTGCAACCGCGCGCGCTTAACCACCGAAGGTCAACTCTATCTGTGTTTGTTTGCCTCGCAAGGCTATGACCTCAAACCTTTGGTGCGAAGCGATTTGGATCAAAGCGCCCTGACGCAGGCCATTGCTGCCATTTGGTCGCAAAGAGATGACCGGTATTCTGAGCTTCGTGTGTCTGAGCCTTCTCAGAACAACACAACATCAAGCGGCGCCAAGCGCAAGGTTGAGATGAGCTACATCGGCGGCTAACCTAACTCATTGGAACAATTTTCTACATGAACGATCTGAGCATGACAGGTTTAATTTTGGCCGGAGGTCGAGGTGCACGCATGGGCGGCATTGACAAAGGTTTGCAAAATTTCAATGGCACCCCACTGACGCTTCACACACTCATGCGATTGCAAATGCAAGAGTCTGAGCCATTGTCAGAGATCATGGTGGTGGCCAACCGAAACTTATCGGCCTATGAATCATTTGGGGTGCAAGTATGGCCCGATAGCACCGATGGTTTTGCGGGGCCGCTTGCCGGATTTTTAACGGGGCTTGAGCGCTGTGAAACAGACTTGCTGCTTACCGTGCCTTGCGACAGTCCCTTGTTTCCACTCAATTTAGCGCAACGTTTGTTAGACGCCCTGATCTCTGAAGAGGCCGACATTGCAGTGGCCGCCGCCAGAGAAGAAGACGGCAGTGTGCGGGCGCAACCAGTATTTTGTTTGATGCACGTGAAACTTTTAGAAAGTTTGGTGAAGTTCATGCAATCGGGTGGCCGCAAAATTGACGCTTGGACAGCCTTGCACAAAACAGTCTTGGTGCCCTTTGACACAGACGACGTAGATCCTCGCGCCTTCTTCAATGCCAACACACTCGAAGAACTGCATCGCCTCGAACAAACCACATGACACACCTACCGTCACTGGCTGACATTGCCGCACAACTTGAAACTTATGACCCGCAGGCACTTCCGGCCAATGAGGTCTTGAATTTTCTAGACCACTTGGTCTCGCCAGTTCAAGACCAAGAGTCAGTCGACATCTTCGCAGCACTGGGCAGGGTCACAGCACAAGATGTGATCAGCCCCATCAATGTGCCACCACACGACAACTCGGCAATGGATGGATTTGCCTTTGATAGCGCGCCATTGAGTGACTCACAAACCTTGTCTCTCAAAGTGGTAGGGACTGCCCTTGCCGGCAAAGCGTGGACAGGTACTGTGAATGCGGGCGAATGCGTGAAGATCATGACAGGCGCCATCATGCCTAGCGGTCTCAACACAGTCGCACCTCAAGAGCTTTGCCAAATCAAGTCAAACGAGGTCATAGAAATTCCTGCCGGTCTTCTCAAGGCTGGTGACAACCGACGCTTGTGCGGCGAAGACATCATGCAAGGGCAAGCTGCCCTGCTCAAAGGCGCCTTGATCACGCCTGCAGCAGCAGGACTGCTGGCCAGCTTGGGAGTACCCCATGTCTCGGTGGTGCGGCGCTTGAAGGTGGCTTATTTCTCAACGGGCGATGAAATTTTGAGTTTGGGCGAAGCACTTCGCGAAGGTGCGGTGTATGACAGCAATCGGTACACAGTGCACGGCATGCTTCAAGCATTGGGCTGCGAGATGATTGACATGGGCGTTGTGAAAGACGATCCTGACTTGCTTGAGCAAGCTTTCAACAAAGCCGCTGAGCAAGCTGATGCCATCATCACCAGTGGCGGGGTCAGTGTGGGCGAAGCCGATTTCACCAAGGCCATGATGAAGAAGTTGGGTGATGTGGTGTTTTGGAAAATCGCCATGCGCCCCGGTCGGCCGATGGCCGTGGGCCGAATCCAAAAAGGCCAACGTTCTGCTGTTTTGTTTGGACTTCCTGGCAATCCTGTTGCCGTCATGGTCACATTTTTGGCTTTTGTAAAACCAGCCTTGCTGAAAATGATGGGCAGCACGGCCACGCCCCTGCCGATGCTCAGGGCCAAAACCCAGGAAGTGTTGCGCAAAAAACCAGGCCGAACAGAATACCAGCGTGGCATTGTTTCTCGCAACGCACAAGGCGAACTTCAAGTGATGACCACCGGCAATCAAGGCTCCGGTGTTTTAAGCTCCATGGTGCAAGCCAATGGTTTGATCGTTTTGTCACACCAACAAGGCACTGCCCAGTTGGGAGACTGGGTGGACGTGTTGGTGCTTTAAACGGTGGCGTCAGTGCGCATGCACTGAATCTGCAGGCTGATCCAGTGCATCTGCTTTGTTGGGCCCAGGAATCGTTTTGCGCGCAAAAAGCGTGTACATGGTCGGCACCACAAAGACCGTTAGCAGGGTTCCAAAAGTCATACCGCCCACAATGACCCAACCAATTTGGATGCGGCTTTCGGCGCCTGCGCCTTTGGCAAGTGCCAATGGCAGTGCGCCCAGAACCATGGCCCCTGTGGTCATCAGAATAGGACGCAAACGTTGGCCAGAAGCTTTCACAATGGCATCGAAGGTATCGACACCCTGCTCTCGCAACTGATTCGTGAACTCCACAATCAAAATGCCGTGCTTGGTAATCAAGCCCACCAAGGTGATCAAGCCAATTTGGGAATACACATTGAGCGTGCCCCCCGTCAACTTCAGGGTCATCAGAGCGCCAAACATGGACAAGGGCACGGACAACATGATGACCAAGGGGTCAATGAAGCTTTCAAATTGAGCGGCCAAGACCAAAAAGATAAAGAACAAAGCCAACACAAAAACAATGACAAGGGCGCCCTGTGAATTTCTAAATTCACGCGAGGTGCCGTTCAGTTCTGTGGTGTATCCAGTTTTTAAAATACCCGCCGCTGTTTTGTCTAAGAATTTCAAGGCATCGCCCAGTGCGTAGTCGGGTGCTAAGTTGGCCGTGATCGACACAGAGCGGCGCTGACCAAAGTGATTCAGTTCTCGGGGTGAAACACCCTCGCGAACTTTCACCAACGCGTTCAGTGGAATGACGATGTCGTTGCGCCCACGAACATAAATGTTGTCAATGTCATCGGGTGAGTTGCGGCCACTCATTTGTGTTTGAACAATCACATCGTATTGCTCAGCATCTCGCTTGTAGCGCGTCACGGCACGGCCGCCCAACATGGTTTCAATGGCCCGCGCAACCACATCCACGCTCACACCCAACTCAGTGGCTTTGATTCGATCGACATCTATTCGAAGTTCTGGTTTGTTCAATCGCAAATCGACGTCAGTTGCAATGAAACCTGGGTTCTTAGCGATCTCATCCAACATTTGACGCGTGACAGCATTCAAATTTTGGTAGCTGTCAGAGGTTTGAATGACAAAATTAACCGGACGCTC
>CAIODE010000336.1 GCA_903856875.1 uncultured Burkholderiales bacterium | reverse complement strand
GTGCAAATCAAAATTCAAATCGTGGACACCCATGAATCGTTTGAAACCCCCGTCGCTATTGGCTTGCGAGCCTTTACGCATTAATTAAACCGGACACTACTGAGTCGGCCATGCAAAATTCATTCTTTAAAATGCAGCCAGCGCAGCGTGACCGAAAACTGGTTTCTTGACGACCACGGCGCCGATCCAATTTCTCACAGCGGTCATCCGCGAGCGTCCAAGCGTACGGTATGACCCATCTCTTGTGTGTCCCTGCTGCAGTGCTGCCCACATGAGGCGCAAAAAAACCGCCCTGATGCCCAGACGGGCAATGGCGCGCAGCAGCCAACGCAGGTTGTAACCCGCAGCGCAGCCCAGCGTGTGCAAGGCGTCGCCAAGTGAGCCCTGCAACCAACAGCGATCCATGCGGTTGTCAGACTTCAAGTGCCCGATGGCCGGCTCGACTGCTTGGCGCCGGCGCAGCCAGGCTTTTTGCTGCGCGCTCAGGCTCTTGAACTTGCCCCGATGGATGATCTGTTTGTCCGGGTTGTCAGCATCCACGCCACGAAACCCCAGATCGGCCACGACGTGCTTGAGCTTGACGCCCAGGTCCTGCATCAGATTGGTTGCTTGCTCCAGCACGGCGCTCAGGATATGGCCGTCATAGGGGTTGCCGGGGAAGGTGCGCGCACCCACCATCAGGCCGTGCTCATGGGACACCACCAGCGCGCTTTTGACGCCGAACTCATAGGGCTTGCGCGCCTTGCCTTTGCCGATGCACTCGACCTCTGGCGCATGCAAGGCATAGAGCTTGTTCTTGTCGCTGCGCTGCTGGGTGCGAACGCGCTCGGCACGTTCCAGCCAGGTGTTCAAAGACGTCAGTGCCAAGACGTTGTCGGTGCTGCTCTTTGGCAGCTTGCGTTGCACTTCCCGAATGACGATGCCAAGAATGGTGCGTTGACGTTTGAGCACTCGCCGTAGACGCCGCAACTGTTTGGCATGCGCGTAGCCGCCAGCCTTGCGTCTGAGTTCTTTGCCTTCTTTGGCAAAGGTCTGCTTGAGTTGGATGCCAGCGCGCTTGGCAGCACTGGCAACCTTGTGACGGGCAATCTCCAGCAGGCGGCTGTCCACCGGGTGGGCAATGGCTTTCTCCTGAACGGTGGAGTCAACAATCACGCGTTCCAGGTCTTTGGGTTTGACGGCATCAATGGCGACGGCCGTGTCTATGGTGGCTTTGAGAAGCAGTTCCAGTCCGTCTTCACCCAGGTCCCGGCGAAAGCGTCCGATCTGCGTCGCGTCGCATGGCAGCCGGTGTTCGTAGTAGGCCATCCCGCTGAAGAACTGCCACACAACGTTCTCGCTCCAGCGCACCACGAGTTCTTCGTCGCTGAGGTTGAAGCTGTGCTTCAAATACAAGAGGCTGGCCATCAGGCGAATCGGTAGCTTGGGGCGTCCAGCGTTGGAGCGGCCCGCGCCAACTAGAGTCTCGGTTGCGCCAAACATGTCCTGGGCTTTGAGGATTTCACCGGCACGATTTTGATGCTCGAACTTGGCCGCCACTGCCGCTTCGATCTGATTCCAGGGCAGCCGGGTTGCCAGCACCGCCAGTGGGTCATTCAAATTGATCATGGCGTCAATGCGGCTGCGGAAGAAGTCGATTGGCTGCATACCAAAATCCCTCACAAAGTATCTCCATCCTTAACGTTTCTCGAGGGATATGGTGTACACGATTTATACAAAAAAGCTAGGATTCATGCGGGTTGGCGGGGTTTTGCAGGGCCGACTCTGTAGCCACGGTGCGATCGCCCTATCCGCCGCGCATGAAGCGGTGATAGCGCTCGGCCCATGCCAGCATACGC
>CAIODE010000335.1 GCA_903856875.1 uncultured Burkholderiales bacterium | reverse complement strand
CTTCCCCATGGCGGCGGCATGTCCCGCCAGCCTTGATTGGTGTGGCCATGGCGCTTTTGCTATTTGCCAGTGCCAGGCCCATGGCCAGGGTGACTTTGCCAGCCGACTACATGACGCTCATCATGGCCATGGATGTCTCGCGCAGCATGTTGGCTGAAGACGTAGAACCCAGCAGAATTAAGGCGGCTCAAAAGGCCGCCAAAGATTTTTTACAAGACTTGCCCAAAAACGTTCGTGTGGGCATTGTTTCATTTGCCGGCAATGCACAGGTCGTGCAGCATGTGTCGCAAGACAAAGACGAGCTGGTGGCCGCGATTGATCGTTTTCAATTACAGCGGGGCACAGCCACAGGCAGTGGCCTTTTGTTGGCCTTGAGCACACTCAGGCCGGAAGCGCCCATTGACTTGGAGGCCGCGCTTTACAACACCAATCCTTACGGCTATAGCGACCAAGGCCAGTCTGGCGGCGCCAAAAGTTTGGATGCCAAACCAACTGCAAAAGAGCGCCCTCCCGAACCGCCAGGCTCCTACAAGGGTGGCGCCATCGTTTTGCTTTCGGACGGACGTCGAACCACTGGCCCAGATCCCTTGCTGGCTGCAAAGAAGGCTGCAGACTTGGGCGTTCGCGTTTACACCGTAGGTTTCGGAACCCCGAATGGCTTTATTCCCGGCTACGAGGGTTATTCATTTTTCACTCAAGTGGATGAGGAAGCTTTAAAGGGCATCGCCAAGATCACCGAAGCCGACTATTTCAAGGCGGGCTCGGCAGAAGATTTGAAACAGGTCTACAAACACCTCTCAACTCAATTTACGATGGAAAAACGCGACACAGAAATAACAGCCTTGCTATCAGGGTTGGCACTGGTGTTTGTTTTTCTCGCACTGCTGCTGTCGGCACTTTGGTTCAAAATAGGCCCACAGAATTCTTTTAAATCTTTTAGCTAGGTCATTCAATGGTCGAAAACGGTATCTTGAAAATCGAGTCCATGAAAAACCGCTGTACCCCTGAGGAATGGCAGGCCCGAGTTGACTTGGCCGCTTGCTATCGCTTGGTGGACATTTATGGCATGTCCGACATGATGGCCAACCATGTCTCCTGCAGTGTGCCAGGACAAGAGGGCGCATTTTTGATCAATGCTTACGGCATGATGTACGAAGAAATCACGGCGTCCAGTCTGATCAAAATTGACATCCACGGCAATATTTTGGACAAGCCTGACTTTGGTGAATTGAACTACGGCATCAACAAAGCAGGTTATGTGATTCACAGTGCCATTCATGAAGCTCGGCCAGAAGTCAGGTGCATCATTCACACGCACAGTTGGGCCTCGATGGCGGTTTCTGCGCTTGAGTGTGGCTTGTTGCCCTTGACGCAAACCGCCATGCGGTTTTTGAAAATTGCTTACCACGACTACCAAGGCGTGGTTCTGAACAACCAAGAGAAAGCCTCTTTGCTCAAAGACTTGGGGCAGGGTGAAGCCTTGATTTTGCGCAACCATGGCGTACTGACAGTGGGAAAAAGTGTGGGGGAAGCGTTT
>CAIODE010000334.1 GCA_903856875.1 uncultured Burkholderiales bacterium | reverse complement strand
TGTGGGTCTTCGCCCAGAAAACCGCTCGCATGGGCACCTACGGGATTGAAATATCTGAGTGCAGTGATGGACCAACTTGGATCTGATGCACAAAGATCTGCAATGATTTTCTCCACCATCAATTTGCTTTGGCCATAGGGGTTCGTGGCGGAGGTGGGTGCATCTTCCTTCAATGGCATTTCTGTGGCATCGCCATACACCGTGGCCGAAGAACTGAACACCAAGGTTTTGACATGGCACTGCTTCATGGCCTGCATGAGCACCACGCTACCATGCACATTGTTGTCGTAGTACTTCAAGGGCATGCTGACCGATTCACCCACGGCTTTCAAGCCGGCAAAATGAATGACCGCCTCAATGGCGTGCTCTTTTAAAACCTGTTGAAGCAAATCGGCATTTCGCACGTCGCCTTTTATAAAAGCAGGGCGTGTACCGGTGATTTTTTGAATGCGATCTAAAACGCTGATTTTGGAATTGACCAAAGAGTCAATGATGACAGGCTGCCAGCCTCTTTCGATCAACTGCACACATGTGTGGCTGCCGATATAGCCGGTACCGCCTGTCACCAAAATCTTCATGAATTAATTCCAGGAAACCGATGCCATGTCGTTGGCAAAAATGGGTGAACTGGACCACAAGCCTTTCAGGCCCTTTTTGTAAACAGCCGTGTTAGTGGCATTGAACAAAAACACATTGACCGAGTCGTTGGCAATCATGCGCTGCATGTCACCAAATAATTTGGTGCGGTCTTTGGCGCCGGTGGTGGCAGAGTGCTTGGCTGCCAAATCACGAAAGGGTTTGCTGTCGTAGCCCCAGTAGTACTGTGGGTTGGCATAGGCCATGTAGTCGAGGGGCTCTACGTGGTTAATGACAGTCAGGTCAAAGTTGCCTTTGAAGGCGCCGCCCAGCCACTGAGCCCATTCCACATTTTCAATTTTCGCCACGATGCCCACTTTGGCCAATTGTGCTGCCAAAATTTCACCGCCTTTGCGCGCATAAGGCGGCGGAGGCAAAGTCAGGGTGACGTTCAAAGGTGTTTGCACGCCGGCTTCTTTCAGCAGTGCCTTGGCTTTTTCAGGATCAAAAGCATATTGGCCTGTGAGATCGACATAGCCTGCATCGGTTGGGGCCATGTGGCTGCCAATGGGTTTGGCCAATCCTTCAAACACGCCATCAATGAAAGCGTTCTTATCGATGGCGTGAGACAAAGCGCGGCGAACGCGGACATCGTCAAAAGGTTTCTTTTTGTTGTTGATGGTCATGATGCCTTTGCCGGCCGTGCTGCCCATTTCAACTGCAAAACGCTTGTCTGTTTGAAACTGCTTCAAGCTCTGAGGTGATTGGAAGCGGGGCATGCCATCGATGTCGCCTGCCAACAGGGCAGCCACTTGCGCAGATGAATCGTTGATAAAACGGAATGTCACTTTCTTCATTTTGACATTGGCTGCGTCTCTGTAACCATCCCATTTAGTCAGAGTAACGGCTGTGCCTTTGGCCCAGTTTTCTAATTTGTAGGGGCCTGTGCCAATAGGCTTGGTGGCCGCACTGTCAGCTGAGTTGGGGTGCAAAATGACTGCAGTGTTTTCGCCCATTCGGAATAAAAAATTGCCATCGGGGTTGGTTAAAACCAAGACCACTGTGTGTGCGTCGGGTGTTGAAATGTGCGCAATGTTATTGAACACAGCGCCTTTGGCTTTGTTGGTGCTCTTCTCGGATTTGGCGCGATCGAAGCTGAACTTCACAGCGGCTGAGTCGAAGGGTGCGCCATCTTGAAACTTCACGCCTTTGCGCAGTTTGAAAGTGAAGGCTTTGCCGTCGGCATCCATGGTCCAGCTTTCGGCCAGCAAGGGCGTGATGGAACCATCGACATTGATTTTGGTAAGGCCTTCTAAGATGTTGTAGTGCACTACTTCACCAATGGCTGCAGCTGGCGCAGTGGTGGGGTCTAGGCTGGTAGGTTCCAAAATCATGCCCACTACCACGCTGTCTTTTTTGGACTGTGCTTGTGCGGCAGGGATAGCAAGAGACATGCTGGCTGCAGCAACCAGTGCCAGGCCCAATTGGCCCAATTGACGTCGCGTTGAACGAGGTGCTTGTGTCATGAAAAACTCCTTCATTAAAAATTAGACTTCTTACGGAACTGCCTTGATGGCATGGCGGGGCATCATTTTGAATAGCCTGGAATGGCCGCCAACAAAGTTTGAGTGTAAGCATGCTGAGCGTTTTGGAAAATCTCTTCCGCCGTGCCTGCTTCCACCACCTTTCCGTGCTGCAAAACCATGACATCGTCGCACATCAGGTTGACAACTGCAAGATCATGGCTGACAAACAAGTAGCTCAAGCCGAATCGGTCCTGTAGGTCCATCAGGAGGTTGAGCACTTGGGCTTGTACCGACACATCCAAGGCGCTCACAGGCTCGTCGGCCACAATCAGCGAAGGCCGGGTAATCAGTGCACGGGCAATGGCAATGCGCTGACGCTGACCGCCCGAAAATTCGTGCGGGTATTTGTTCAAATCAGATGCGCGCAATCCGACCTCGCTTAAGGCCAAAGTGGCTCGGTCTTTTAAATCAAGCGAGCTGAGTGATTGCCCTGAGGCGCTGTGCAATGTGCTGTGCAAAGGCTCGCTCACAATGCGCAAAATAGTCTGTCTTGGATCGAGTGAGCCATAGGGGTCTTGAAAGACCATTTGAAAATCACTGCGGGCCTCTCGCAGTTTGTTGGCGGGTAAAGCATGTAGGTCTTGCCCCTTGAACAGCACCTGACCTTGCGTGGGCTTCTCAAGCGCCATGACCAAACGTGCCAAGGTGGATTTGCCAGAGCCCGATTCACCCACAATGCCCATGCTTTTGCCAGCGGCCAATTTGAAACTTACATCGTTCAAAGCTTGAATGTGCCCCGCCTTGGCCAACAGGGAAGTTTTTGGCAAGGCGTACTGCTGACTCACATGTTGCACGTCCAGTAAAACCTGTGAATTGGCACTCATGCAGAGGTCTCCAGTTGTTGCCACTTGAGGCAACTCACCCAATGTTCATGCGTTTGCATCGAAGACGAATCTGCGTTGCGATTGGCGTGAATTTGTTCAGGCAATGGCACCGCCATTCGGCAACTTGCTTCAGCATGCGAACAACGGTCTGCAAACGCACAACCCTGCGGCCATTTGAAAATTTCAGGGACGTTGCCAGGGATGGTTTGCAAACGGGTACCACGTTTCAAACCCAATTGAGGACGGGCCGCAAACAGGCCTTGTGTGTAAGGATGTGCCCGTGTTCTAAACAAGTCTGGTGTGCCAGCGCTTTCAACCACCGTGCCGCCGTACATCACCATGACACGGTCGACCTGATCGCGCATCAGGCCCAAGTCGTGGCTGATGAGCAGCAAGCCCATGCCATCTTCGGTGACCAGTTGACGAATCAATGACAGCACTTCTTTTTGCACTGTGACATCAAGCGCTGTGGTGGGTTCGTCGGCAATCAGAATGTCAGGTTGGCAAGCAAGGGCGATGGAAATCATGACGCGTTGCCTCTGACCGCCAGATAGTTGATGTGGGTAGGCGTCAAGCCGCTCTTTTGCTCTCGGTAATTGCACGCGCTCTAGCAATTCAAGTGCGCGTTTTTTGGCCGCTGCCAAACTCATGCTCTGATGCAACTGCAAGGGCTCAGCAATTTGCTTCCAAATGGGATGCAAAGGGTTGAGTGCTGTCATGGGCTCCTGAAAAATCATAGCCATGCGTGCGCCACGCATTTTGCACAATACAGCCTCGCTCAGTTGGGTGAGTTCTGTGCCGTTCAATTGAACAGAGCCTGTCACTTGGGCGCGTTCTGGCAGCAGGCCCATGAGGGCCAATGCCGTAAGAGATTTGCCGCAACCGCTTTCACCAATCAGGCCCAAAGTGTCGCCGCGTTGCATGACAAAGCTCACACCGCGCAAAGCATCCACATGACCGTGCGCAGTTTGAAGTGCCACACGCAAATCATGGACTGCCAGCAAGGGTGGCTGATCGAAATGAGATGTAGCGCTTGAGTTCGTCATGCTGGTGGGCTTATCTGGTTCTTGACAAGCGCGGATCAAGTAAGTCACGAAGTCCATCGCCCATGAGATTCAAACCCAGCACAGCCAGTGCAATGGCCACACCAGGGTAGACCGCCAACATAGGGGCTTGAAACATTTGCGATTGCGCTTCGTTCAGCATACGGCCCCAACTGGGTTGTGGGGGTTGTGTGCCCAAACCTAAATACGACAAGGCAGCCTCCGCCAAAATGGCAATGGCAAATTGCACCGTGGCTTGAACAATGAGCACGCTGGCAATATTGGGCAGCACGTGCTCCCAAGTGATGGCACATTTGGTTTTACCTGCAGCCCTTGCCGCCATGGTGTAGTCACGCGTCCAAACTGAATTGGCAGCACCGCGCGTGATGCGTGCAAAAACGGGAATGTTGAAAATGCCAATGGCTGTGATACTGACGACCAAACCTGGGCCGTAAATAGAGGTGAGCAAAATGGCTGACAGCAAGGCCGGAAACGCGAAGGTGAAATCGGCAGCGCGCATCACCACTTCTTCAACCCATCCGCGCTTGGCAGAGGCCAACAAACCCAGTGGCACCCCAAAGCCTAAGCCAATGCCAACGGCAATGAAGCCAACCAGCAATGAGTTTTGACTGCCCACCAATAACAAGGAGGCAATGTCTCTGCCAAGGCTGTCGGTGCCAAACCAATGTTGTGCACTGGAGGCTGCCAATTTATGGGGAATGTCAATGTCGCCCACTGGGTATGGCGACCAAAACAAGGAGACGACAGCACTGACAACAAGCAGCAACACCACGGCAGATCCGGCCACAAAACTAGGATGTTTGAGGGCACGTTTGAAAGGGTGATTCAAAGTGATCATGAGCCAGCGGCAACTGTCTTGAGTCGCGGATCGATCCACGCATAAAGCAAGTCAATTAAGAAGTTAATCAAAATGACCATGGCCGACAACAGCATGACCACATCGCGCACCACAATCAAATCGCGGTTGGCAATGGCTTGAAAAATAAGGCGCCCAATGCCTGGTAAAACAAATACATTTTCAATCACGATGGCACTTGTAATCAGATTGCCAAACTGCAAACCCATGACAGTGACCACGGGAATCATGGCGTTGCGCAGCACATGTCCCCAAAGCACTTGCGACTTAGACAAACCCTTGGCCCGTGCGGTGCGCACATAGTCTTCCGACATCGATTCAATGACCGCAGATCGGGTGACGCGCGTGAGGATGGCCGTTTGCACGGCGGCCAAAGCCATGGCAGGCAAAAGGAGGGCCGCTACACCCGCCCAAATTCCACCGCCATCTTCTTCTGACCAACCCGGAAATCCGCCTGCACTCACCCATTGCAAATGCACTGCAAACAACAATATCAAAAGGATGGCCAACCAAAAATTGGG
>CAIODE010000333.1 GCA_903856875.1 uncultured Burkholderiales bacterium | reverse complement strand
TGACCGGTGCGGTCAGCTGCAGCGCAAGCACGTTGAACCGACTTCTCGCCATAGTTGGCGGTGTGTCCGCCGAACGGACGCTGGTAAATGGTGCCGTCTGGATTGCGGTCGAAAGGCATGCCCATGTGCTCTAAGTCATAAACAACTTTGGGCGCTTCGCGGCACATGAACTCGATGGCGTCTTGGTCACCCAGCCAGTCGGAGCCCTTGATGGTGTCATAGAAGTGGTAGTGCCAGTTGTCGTCGGACATGTTGCCCAATGCGGCACCAATACCGCCCTGAGCCGCCACGGTGTGCGAACGGGTGGGGAATACTTTGGAGAGAACAGCAACGTTCAAACCCGCGCGCGACAGTTGCAAGGCGGCGCGCATGCCGGAGCCGCCGGCGCCGACGATCACGACGTCAAATTTACGCGTGGCGATCTTGTCTTTGGTGTAAGTCATGGTGTGTGAAATCTTGTAATAGGGGGGTGGCTCGGTGGCTGTGGGTTTTCAATCAGTACCGAACGTCATCACAGACGCCACAAGGCCTGAACCGCCCAGCCAGCGCAGCCGATGAGCCAAACCAAGGAGGCGACATGCAAGAAAAGACGCAAACCGAGAGGTTTGATGTAATCCATCCAGATATCGCGAATGCCAATCCAGGCGTGGTAAAGCAAAGAAAGAATGGTGACAAAGGTCAAAAACTTCATCCACTGCGCTGCAAAAATACCCGCCCATTCTTCGTAGCCAATAGGGCCGCTGGTGAAAATAACTTGAACCAACACCAGCAAGGTGAAGGCGGCCATCAAGGCAGCGGTGATGCGTTGGGCCAACCAGTCGCGAAGGCCGTAGTGAGCGCCAGTCGTGATGCGCTTGGAACCGTGATTAACTGACATGTGATCTGTTCCTAATTAGTAAAGGCCAAACAATTTGGCGGCCAGGACGACGGTGAGTCCCAGACTCAAAACCAAAGTGGCAACAGCCGATGACTTGCCGAACTCTTTGGTGACCGCGTGAAAGGTATCCATGTAGAGGTGTCGAATGCCCGCAATGAAATGGTGCAAAAAAGCCCAAATGATGGCCAGCGCAAGCAATTTCATGAACCAACCTGGAATAAAGACAAGGCCCACATTGAAGGCGGCGGCAAACTTGGCAAATGAAATTTCTGACGTGATGGAAGCATCAAACATCCAAATGATGAAGGGCATCAACAAGAACATCAAGGCGCCACTCACGCGGTGCAGAATGGACACCCAGCCTGCTGCGGGTAAACGGTAACTGGGCAAATCACTGAGGGCATTGATATTGCGAAATTCAGGCCTCTTTTGGGCGGCTTCGGTCATTTTTAATTCCTCTTAGGTAACTTCACAGCCACATTTGAATGGCGTGCTTTCGGATTCTATTGCAACGCAGCAAACTGACATGAGAATTTCATTTACAAATGAAAAAAACAATAGGGTTAAGGTGCTCAAATGTCGCCAAAGCGTCAATTTAGAACATTGTGATAATGATGTGCGGCTGTGACGTAAAAGCCTCTGCGCAACTCCATGGGGGTGTCGTTGTAGGTAAAGGCTGTTCGCTCAACGCTCAATAAAGGGGTGTGAGATTTAATCTCAAGCAATTTGCATTGGGCGTCATCCGGCACCACTGCTTTGATTTTTTCTTCGGCGCGCACCATCCGAACCCCAAACTCTGTTTCAAACAGGGCGTACATGGGTCCATGGTAATCACTCAGACGTTCTGCCGTCAGTCCTTTAAAGGGCGCACCGGGTAGCCAAAGGTCTTCAAGGATCGTGGGTACGCCAGCAAATGAGAGAACTCGGCGAACTTGTAGCACTGCGTCACCTGTGCGCAATGCCAATGAGCGTCCAATCTCGGCATTGACACGAAGCCGCTTGCAATCGATGATTTTTCTTTGGGCAGGGCCGTCTCTTCTGGGCTGACCCAAGTCTGGCATTAACTTCAAAAATCGATATTGCACCTGTTGCTCGGCATGGGTGGCGACAAAGGTGCCTTTTCCTTGTCTGCGAACAAGCAGGTTGTTGTTGGCCAACTCATCAATGGCCTTTCGAACAGTGCCTTGACTGACTCTGTAACGCGCAGCCAATTCCATCTCGCTGGGAATGCCTTCCCCTGGCTTCCATTCGCCTGATTGAAGACCTTGAAGGATCAGCCCCTTGATTTGCTGATAAAGCGGACTGAACGCAGGTGCAGACGATGAAAGATCGGTCGATTCGGCGGTTTCAACAGAAAAAACTTGAGATGTCATGTCAGTTGCCTTGGCAAAACGCGGGCTCAAAAAGTGGTGCAATGATATCTTATATAAGACATAAGACAAATTGACTTTTCAGGGTTTTCGCGAGTACACTCGAAAGCTGTTTGCCCGTGCGCATTTTTCTGTGCGTACCCGTCTGGAACCCCAGATGACCCGGTCGGCAGTGAATGTCGGGATGTGGTCGGCGAAGTCCGTTTTCTTATCACCATCTGGAGTTCACACCATGAGCAAAAAGCCCGTTCGCGTCGCCGTCACAGGAGCCGCTGGTCAAATTGGATACGCATTGTTGTTCCGCATCGCTTCCGGCGAAATGCTAGGCAAAGATCAGCCCGTGATCTTGCAATTGCTTGAAATCCCCGACGAAAAAGCCCAAAAAGCGCTGAAGGGCGTGATGATGGAATTGGACGATTGCGCTTTTCCATTGCTGGCTGGCATGGAAGCCCACGCAGACCCCCTGACCGCATTCAAAGACACAGATTACGCTTTGTTGGTGGGTTCACGTCCCCGCGGCCCTGGCATGGAGCGCGCTGAATTGCTCGCCATCAATGGCGCTATCTTCACTGCCCAAGGCAATGCTTTGAACGCTGTGGCTTCACGCAATGTCAAGGTTTTGGTGGTTGGCAACCCCGCCAACACCAACGCTTACATCGCCATGAAGAGCGCGCCCGATCTCAAGGCCAGCAACTTCACAGCCATGCTGCGCTTGGACCACAACCGTGCGGCCTCCCAAATTGCGGCCAAAACTGGCAAAGCAGTGGCCGACATTCAAAAATTGTGCGTTTGGGGCAATCACTCTCCCACCATGTACGCCGATTATCGTTTCGCCACCATCAACGGCGAATCTGTGAAGACCATGATCAACGACCAAGAGTGGAATGCCAATGTGTTCTTGCCAACTGTGGGCAAGCGCGGCGCGGCCATCATTGAAGCGCGTGGTTTGTCTTCTGCAGCATCTGCTGCCAATGCCGCCATCGACCACATGCGCGATTGGGCTTTGGGCACCAACGGCCATTGGGTCACCATGGGCATTCCTTCACAAGGCTGGTACGGTATTCCCAAAGACGTCATGTTTGGTTTTCCCGTCACATGCGTGAACGGCGAATACAAAGTGGTTGAAGGTTTGGAAATTGATGCGTTCAGTCAAGCTTGCATCGACAAAACTTTGAAAGAGTTGACAGACGAGCAAGCCGGCGTGGCTCACTTGCTCTAATCAGAAAACTCATCCGTGAAGCATCCGCGCGACATTCTCTTGGGATCACAAGCTGCAGGCATGTTATTGCCTGTGTGTGATCACTACAGTGGTGTCGAAGTGCGGATGCGCAAAAGCTTGCAACTGCAAGCGGAATTGACGCAGGAGTTTGGTGCCTGCGTGTTCGATGTGACCTTGGATTGTGAAGATGGCGCCCCAGTGGGTGGCGAAATTGAGCACGCCCATTTGGTCAAAGAAATTGCAAACTGTGCAGCGCCTGAATCAAGGGTGGCAGTTCGCGTTCATCCGGTTGATCATCCGTCATTTGTCACTGACGTGAATCTGATTGTGCGACATGCGCATCGCAACTTGCGACATGTGATGATTCCCAAGGTGGAGTCTGTTGCCGATGTTGACACTGCAGCACATGCCTTGAACCAAGCTGGTGCTCTGACTCTGCCATTGCATGTCTTGATTGAGTCGCCCGCAGCCGTACACCGCGCCTTTGAAATTGCAGCGCATCCCCGAGTGCAATCCTTGAGTTTTGGCTTAATGGATTTTGTCTCTGCCCATGGCGGGTCTATTCCCTCAAGTGGCATGGGCGTCGCAGGTCAATTTGCGCACCCGCTGGTTTTGCGGGCCAAATTGGAAATTG
>CAIODE010000332.1 GCA_903856875.1 uncultured Burkholderiales bacterium | reverse complement strand
GCAGCCCATTAGGCTGTCGTGATTAGCCCTGAAGGTGTCGATATATTGACAAAAAACCTTCGGAATTGAATTCTAAAGTGCTATTTTTTACATGGCACGGCCATTGCTAATCATTGTGCATTCCTTTGCACTTGAGGCACCCGAAAGCAATGAGCTCTAAACAAATCGCGCAAAACATTCTGTGGCTGGACCCGCTCCAACCTCTCGCAGCGCACGAGCACGCCCAATTGGTCTCCGCTGGTTTGGCCATTCGGCCTATTCACATGCTGGAAGACCTGCAGTCAGCCTTGGCCGATGGGCAGTCTCTTGCCTTGGTCGTCAGGCATGACCCCGCACACCAATTGCTAGAAAACACGCTTGAACTCATGCAGCGCTTGGGCATTGCATTGCCTGTGGTGTGCCGCATTGAGCGTCGTCAACTTGAGTTGGCTGTTCAAGCCATGCGCCAAGGTGCAGCACATGTGGTGGCATTTGACGATTGGACGTCTGAATCATGGCAAGCTGCCAACGAATCGATTCAAGCTGCTTACACATCGGCCGTTCAAGCCAAGTTGCAAGCTGAGCTTCAAGCCACTGTGAAAGCAGCCACGGCATCTAGTGCTTACAAAAAAACGAACGCGGCCCACCATACCGCTGCAACAACCAAATCTAATTCTGCTCAACGCAACGTGGTTTATGTTGATCCCGTTAGCCGCCACCTGCTGGCTTTGGCCCAACGTGTAGCCCAAGCCAACGTCACGGCACTCATTGAAGGCCCCACAGGTGCTGGTAAAGAAATTTTGGCCCGTGTGTTGCACGAGTCTTCACAACGCGCAAAGGGTCCATTTGTTGGTTTGAACTGCGCCGCTTTGCCGGAGCAACTCATTGACGACATGTTGTTTGGCCACGAAAAAGGCGCATTCACTGGCGCGCAAAAAGAATTCAAAGGTTTGTTTGAACAGGCCCAAGGCGGCACCTTGTTTCTAGACGAAATTGGTGAAATGCCTTTGCACTTGCAAGCCAAGTTGCTTCGTGTACTGCAAGAGCGCCAGCTCACACGTTTGGGCTCAGAGCAGCCCATAGATCTTGACGTTCGCGTCATTGCCGCTACCAACAAAGACTTGCGTGTGGCTATGGCCGAGCGTGAGTTTCGCGAAGACTTGTATTTCCGAATTAGCACTTTCAAATTGCGCGTACCCGCATTGCGCAATCGTCCAGGTGACATTTTGCCTTTGGTGGCCAGTCTATTGGTTCGGCATGGCCAAAGCAGCGAAGCTTTTACTTTGAGTGAAGAAGCCCAAGCCAGTTTGCTTGCCTACCCATGGCCAGGCAATGTGCGTGAATTGGAAAATGTGGTGCAGCGCGCCGTAGTGCTTTGCAGCAACAAGCACATTGAAATTCAACACCTGATGTTTGACGATTCTGCAGAAATGTTGATGTCTGAAGACACTTCAAATCTCTTGCCATCACAGGGTTTTCAAACATCAACAGCTTTGGCTTCTATGGCGGGCTCAAACGCTGCAGTACCTAAAGTATCACCCTATGCTTTACCAGTAGCACTTGATGCTGATTCGAACTTGAACATGGGCGTCAACGCTAGCACATCAAGTTATACAAACGCTGCAGCATTGCCAGCAATTAGCGCTCCCGCCAACTTACAAGAGGCCGTCAAGAGCAACGAGCATCAACTTATTTTGGCAGCCATTGAGAACACAGAAAGCCGCATTGAAGCAGCTCGCAAATTGGGTATTAGCCCACGCACACTGCGCTACAAAATGGCCAAACTGAAACTTGACACGCCTAGCATGGCCGCGACCTATTAAGGGAACACATCATGATTGAAAAAGTTAATTCCCAAGTGAACATTCAAAGCATGCTCCAAACGCTGAAGGCTTATCAAGCCCAAGCGGGTGGCGGCGTTGATGACTTAGGCAACAAAGTGGGCGGCGCAGGCCAGCCCCAAGGTGCGTCTGGCTTTACCGACCTCATTCAAAAGAGCCTGAACTCTGTGAATGAAATTCAACAAGAATCCAAAGCCAAAGCCGAGGCCTATGAGCGCGGCGAAGGCGTGCCCCTGACTGATGTGGTGCTGGGCATGCAGAAATCATCGATTGCCTTTGAAGCCACCTTGCAGGTGCGCAACAAAGTGCTCAAAGCCTACGAAGACATTTTGAACATGCCGGTTTAAGAACCGACTGAAAGACATAGATCATGGCAACGACAGCAGCAACTTTTCAACCCGGATTTGCTACAGCAAATTCCGGCAGTACAGCTTTAACCACCACAGGCGGCGGTGCTTTAACCACCATGGGTGGCGCAGGTGGTTTGGCCGGTGGCAATTACAACAACTCTCAAGGCGGTGCAATCTCTAGCGTGCAGCAAATGATGCAACAGCCAGCAGTGCGCAAGGCCATGCCCTTGGTCATTATTGCTCTGGCCATGTTGTTGTTCGGCTTGAGTTATGTCTGGATTAACCAGCCTGCTTATCGCCCCCTAATGGCCAACATGTCTGAGTCTGACCAGCAGTTGGCCTTGGATGCTTTGCGTCAAGCCGAATACAAACCCGTGGTAGACGCCTCAACGGGCCAACTGACAGTGCCTGCCAACAGGTATCACGAAGCGAAAATTTTCTTAGCCAGCAAAGGCATTCCAAAAACTGGCACCACGGGCATTGATTCTTTGAAAGATCAATCGGCCATGACCACCAGCCAATTCATGGAGCAGGTGAAATACACCAGCGCCATGGAACAAGAACTTGCCAAGAGCATTACCAACATTGATTCCATTCAAGCTGCACGTGTGCACTT
>CAIODE010000331.1 GCA_903856875.1 uncultured Burkholderiales bacterium | reverse complement strand
TGGCAATGTGGTTTTGCGATATGGCTTTAACGATGGCATTATCAGTTCGGAAGAATTGTCCCGCTTCTTATTCATCTGGATCACATTTTTAGGCGCCATTGTCACCATGCGTGACAACGCTCACTTAGGGCTTGACTCGGTGGTTAGAAAGCTAAGCCTGACAGGCAAAAAAATTGCATTTGGCATTTCAAATATTTTGATGCTCATTTGCTGTGTCCTCATGTTTTACGGTACCTTCAAGCAGCACGGTATCAATGCCACCACCCGATCAGGCGTCACTGAACTTCCCATGAGCTGGGTCTATGGCGTGGGTTACATCACCAGCATTGCCATGGGCCTCATGATCGTCGGCAAATTGGTGCGCCTTGCTAAAGGCGATTTCAACGAAGCAGATCTCATCCAGGTTACCGACTCTGAAGAAGATGCCAAACCGCACATGCAAGAGGCTGCCAAATGACCGTCTTCATTTTCATTGCTTCGCTGCTGGCTGCCATGGCCTTAGGCATGCCCTTGGCTTTTTCACTGATCGTTTCAGGTGTTGCACTCATGCTTCACCTTGATAATTTCGACACGCAAATCGTGTCACAAAATTTAATCAATGGCGCTGACAACTTTCCATTGATGGCTGTGCCGTTCTTCATGCTGGCGGGAGAGCTGATGAACGCTGGCGGCATGAGTCGACGCATCGTCAACTCGGCATTGGTTTGGGTGGGTCACTTCAAAGGTGGCTTGGGTTATGTGGCTGTTTTTGCAGCCATCATCATGGCCAGTCTTTCTGGCTCCGCAGTCGCTGACACAGCAGCCTTAGCAGCCGTGCTCATGCCCATGATGCGCGACGCTGGTTACCGCATGGACCGGTCTGCTGGACTCATTGCAGCAGGGGGCATCATTGCGCCTGTCATCCCACCCTCTATTGGCTTCATTTTGTTTGGCGTGATTGGTGGCGTCTCCATTTCCAAACTTTTCATGGCCGGTATTTTCCCGGGCATTTTGATGGGTGTTGCTTTGCTCATCACCTGGTGGATCGTGGCTCGAAAAGACGATGTCAAGGTCACAGAACGTGTCCCTGTGAAAGAAAAAATCCGCGTCACGGTTGATGCGTTTTGGTGCTACTTGCTGGCCGTTACCATCATTGGCGGCATGAAAATGGGCATTTTTACGCCTACAGAAGCTGCAGTGGTCGCGGTGGTTTACTCACTGCTCATTGGTCTGTTTGTTTACCGTGAAATCAAATTCAAAGATTTGTATGGCATCATTTTGGCTGCAGCCAAAACTTCCTCGGTTGTCATGTTCTTGGTTGCCGCGGCCTTGGTCTCAGCATGGCTGATCACCATTGCCAACATTCCCGCTCAAGTGGTTGACATGTTGCGGCCTTTCATCGACAACCCAACCCTTTTGATGGTCATGCTGATGCTGATGGTGTTGATCGTTGGCACGGCGCTTGACTTTGCACCCACGGTCCTCATCTTGACACCCGTGCTGATGCCTTTGGTTCGCGAAGCAGGCATCAATCCTGTTTACTTTGGCGTCTTGTTCATCATCAACAATGCCATTGGCCTGCTCACACCGCCAGTTGGCACTGTGCTCAATGTGGTCTGTGGCGTGGGCCGAATTCCAATGCACGAGGTAATCAGAGGCGTGATGCCATTTCTGATTTCACAAGTGATCGTCATGGGTCTGTTGGTTGCATTCCCCATCTTGGTCATGGGCCCACTTAAATGGCTCTCTAGTTAATTTCAATTCAAGCATGACAGTTCTCCAAACATTTCAACTGAAGGGCAAACTTGCTCTCATTACCGGCTCTTCTGCAGGCATCGGATTCGCGCTGGCCCGTGCACTGGGCGAGGCAGGCGCGCACGTCATCCTCAACGGACGCAATTCAGACAAGGTTGCAGCAGCAGCAGCCACCCTTCAAGCCGAAGGCTTGCAGGTTAGCCAATCGGTTTTCGATGTGACCCATGCCCAAGATGTGGCCTCAGCTGTCAATCAAATTGAAGCCCACATCGGCGAACTTGAAATTTTGATCAACAACGCTGGCATGCAAATTCGCGGTCCCTTGCATGAATACAAAGACGAAGATTGGCACACCCTCATGCGCACCAACCTCGACAGTGTCTACTTCGTGGGAAAGACGGTGGCACAAAAAATGATTCCGCGTGGCCACGGCAAAATCATCAACATCTGCTCCGTGCAAAGCGAACTGGGCCGCCCTGGCATTGCGCCTTACACCGCCAGCAAAGGCGCTGTCAAAATGCTCACCAAGGGCATGGCCATTGATTGGGGGCAGTTTGGCATCAATGTGAATGGTTTGGGCCCAGGTTATTACAAAACAGAGCTGAATCAAAAACTGGTCGACGACCCTCAGTTTTCTTCTTGGCTTGTGGGCCGCACCCCTAGCCGGCGTTGGGGCGATGTCGAAGACTTGGGCGGCGCAGCCGTCTTTTTGGCCAGCGATGCCTCTCGGTTTGTGAATGGACACATCCTTTATGTGGATGGTGGCGTCACGGCTACACTCTAACTTTCCCGTTGAAAGGCACTCTTCATGCGCGCACTCATTTGCCACTCTGCCAAAGATTTAAGAATTGAAACAACCCAGCTGCCCGACATGGGCCCCGATCAAGTTCGCGTGAACGTTGCCTTTGGGGGTATTTGCGGCTCTGATTTGCATTATTACCAACACGGTGGTTTTGGGACTGTGCGCATCAAACAACCGATGGCACTCGGGCATGAAATTTCGGGCGTGATCAGCGCGCTTGGCGCAAACGTCAAACACCTCACAGTGGGTCAGCGAATTGCCATTTCGCCTTCGCGCCCATGCGGCTCTTGCCGCTTCTGCCAAATGGGTCAACAAAATCATTGTTTGAACATGCGCTTCTTTGGCAGCGCCATGCCCTTCCCTCACATTCAAGGTGCCTTTGCCGAGCAACTCATCATTGAAGCCTACCAAGCTCACCCCATTGGCAAGCACCTTAGTCTTTCAGAGGCTGCTTTGGCCGAGCCCTTGTCGGTTGGCTTGCATGCCATTCAACGAGCTGGCGGGGTGCTCGGCAAGCAAGTTTTTGTCACAGGCTGCGGCCCGATTGGCTCGCTGCTCATTGGGGCTTTGCGCCGCGCCGGTGCTGCCCGCATTGTGGCCGCCGACATTGCAGACCTTCCCTTGAAATGCGCCAAAGAAATGGGTGCCGACGAAACCATCAACCTCAAAACCCAGCCCGAGTTGCTTGACAAATACAAAGCCGACAAAGGCCAGTTTGATGCCGTGTTTGAAGCATCCGGCAGCGAGCCTGCATTGCGTGCAGGCCTCGATGTCATCGTGCCGCGCGGCATCTTGGTCACGGTGGGCATGGGTGGCGACATGAGCTTGCCCATGACGCAATTGGTGGCCAAAGAAGTTGATTTGCGCGGCACTTTTCGTTTCCATGCCGAATTTGCCACAGCGGTTCAGTTCTTGAATGAAGGCCTGATCAATGGCAAACCTGTCATCACGGGTATCTTGCCCATGGACAAAGCGGTTGAAGCCTTTGAATTGGCTTGCGACAAATCGCAATCATTGAAAGTTCAAATCGAATTTGAAGCCGCTTGATGAAAAGCCAAATTGACCATTTGGTGGTTGCAGCCCACAGTTTGCAACAAGGTGTTGAATGGTGTGAGGCCACCTTAGGCATCACACCCGCTGCAGGTGGTGAGCATGAAAAATACGGCACACACAACCGCCTGTTTAAAATTGCCACGCCTGCTTTTCCAGTGGCCTATTTGGAAATCATTGCCATCAACCCCGATGCCGTGATTGAAAAAAAACCGCCCCCTACACGTTGGTTTGACTTAGACAACCCACAACTCCAAGCAGAGTTGGTCAAGTCACCTCGCCTCATTCACTTTGTGGCCAATACAAGCAACGTTCAAGATGCACGCCATGCTTGGAAAGCCCAAGGCATTGATCGCGGGCCCGTCATCCACGCCAGCCGCAAAACACCCAAGGGCTTGCTGCAATGGCAAATCACCGTCAGGCTTGACGGCGACAGGCTGTTTGGTGGCACACTGCCC
>CAIODE010000330.1 GCA_903856875.1 uncultured Burkholderiales bacterium | reverse complement strand
CTCTGTGGCCGTGGTAATGCCAAACAAAATGACGCCTAAGACCACAAAAGTGAGAATGCCCAGTGGCATGACAGACCTCACCAACATGTTCAAAATTTCATATTGCTCGGCATCAAAGTGCCAGTAGTAATAGGCCAATAAGGCAGCGAATAAACCGCATGCAATCCAGAAGCCCATATAGAAGCCTTCTGGTACTGCCTCTGTTCTAGGGGCATCTGATGTGTCACCGTCACCCAATGCTTGCAGCGGTGCATCTACTTCTTCTGCTTTGGCAGTGACCGTCTCTGCGCCGGGAGGCAACTGTACACCCTGAGAAACTGATGTGGTTTGGACCTTTTCAGCGCCTGGCGGCTCTTGAACGCCCCCAGCACCAGGAGGCTCCTGCAAGCCACCCGCTCCAGTCGGCTCTTTCAAGTCACTGGCACCAGGTGGTTCTTGAACACCAGAGCGCTCTGTGTTGGCTGGCGTTGCAACAGCATCAGCGGCCACCGGTGCACCCTTAGAGGCGGCATCAGCTTTGGCTTGTTGTGTAGCCACAACCTGCGCAGCAGCCGCGTTGTTGTCCTCTTGCGAATGAATGACCACATACCACCAGACCGCACCCATGGTGGCCACAGTCATGAAAATAGGGACCAAGCTCATGGCAAAGCTTTTGGCAATAAATTTCCAAGTGACGACCACATTGTCAGCCGAATTTTTCAAGACACGACCCGGAGAGATCAGTGCTTGGAACAGTGCCAAGAAAAATCCTGGGAACATGGCAGCCGCATACAACTTCACAACCGACTGGCCAGCCACAGCAGCATAGACAATGATCATGACGGACGGTGGGATCAAAATACCCAAGGTACCGCCAGCCGTAATGACACCTGCAGCCAAGCGAGTGTCATAGCCTGCGTTTAACATGGGTCTCATGGCAATCACACCCATCAGCACCACCACCGCGCCTACCAAGCCACTGGCAATGCCCCAGAAGGTGCAAATGACCAATGTGGCAACAGCCAAAGACCCTGGCAACTTACGGAATGCCAGTTGAACGCTGTGGAACATTTTGTCCACCAAGGCGCCTCGCTCCATGACATACCCCATGAGAACGAAGAGAGGTATAGACAGCAACACGTCGTTGGTCATGGCGCCAAAAGTGCGTTGAACCATGAGGTTGAAAACTTTATTGTCAAACCAAGGCGCAGATGGGTCGTAGAAGGCTCCGTATCCGAAGACCATGCCCAAGCCCATCAAGGTGAAGGCCGTTGGGAATCCCAACATGATGACCACCACAATGAGTGACAGCATTAAGAGTCCGAGTGCGGGATCGCTCATGCTTGGCCTCCTTTCGCACGCTGGTGAGCCGATTCTTCAATGTTCTTGGCATTGGCGATGGCTTCCATGGCTGCATCGCGATCAACCAGCGTGCTGCCTGCCAGCTGCTGTTCGACCACATCAATTTCGTCTGCGTCTTTTAAGCGCGGGGTCCATTCTCCAGTTCGAATGCAAACAATGCATCGCAAAATTTCAGCCAAACCCTGCATCAGCACAACCAAACCAGCTAAGGGAATGACCGACTTGAACGGATAGAGCGGCAATGGATCGGCATTGAAGGTATGCTCGTGAATGGCCCATGAATCAGCGGCGTAATTCCAGCCAGCCCAAGTGAGCGCAATGACACCTGGAATAAAGAAAATGATGTACAAAACCATGTCAAGCCAAGCTTGGGTTTTGGATTTGGCACTGCCGTAAAAGAAATCGCCACGCACATGGCCATCTTGGCAAAGCGTGTAAGCACCGCCCATCATGAACAAAGTACCGTACATCATGTTGCTGGCATCAAAAATCCAAGCCGTGGGCGCGTTCAAAGCGTATCGCTTGAAAACCTCCACCACCACCAATAACATCAGCCCAACAATCAGCCAGGCAAAAGCTTTTCCTACCCAAGTGCTGATTTTGTCAGCCGTGTGGAGCAATGTTTGCGTATTCATATAAAACCATCCAAAGTAAAAAGACCCATCCAGGACAAGCCCGGATGGGTATTTTACAAAAACTTAAAAAGCTTAGGCCTTTTTAGGCGCGGCCTTGGAGAAGTAGCGGTTGTAAGCCATTTTGAAATCAACCATGTAGTCGTTCTGCCACTGGCCAGCGCGCTCGGCGAAGGCCATCTGAGATTCAATGACTTTCTTGAAGTATGGATTCTCAAGTGATTTCTTGGCAACTACTTTATCCCATGCCTCTAATTGAGCTTTCAGAATAGCATCGGGTGTTTTGTAGAACTTGATGCCTTGCTTTTTCATCTCAAGGTAATCTTTGGAATTGCGGTCAATGGCTTTCCAGCTCATTTCGGCAGAAGAAGCTTGCACTGCATATTCAATGATGGACTTCAGCTCTGTAGGCAATGCAGCCAGCTTGCCCTTGTTGAACAAGATCTCGAACTGCTCGCCACTCTGGTGGAAGCTTTGCAACATGCAATTTTTAACCACATCTGGGAAGCCCAAAATACGGTCTGAAGACGCATTGTTAAATTCAGCCGCATCAATCAATCCGCGATCTAGCGCAGGCACAATTTCACCACCTGGCAAAGGATTCACTGAAGCGCCTAGTTCTGTAAAGATGTCAACAGCCAAGCCAACCGTACGGTACTTTAGACCCTTCAAATCTGCCACCTTGGCAATTGGCTTCTTGAACCAACCCAAAGGCTGCGTGGGCATAGGGCCATACACATAAGACGCCACATCAATGTTCAGCGACTTGTAAATGTCCTCAAGCAATTGCTTGCCGCCGCCGTAGTTGTGCCAAGACAGAACCATGTTGGGGTCCATGCCGAAAGCAGGGCCTGAGCCCCACAAAGCCAAAGCGGAGCTCTTGCCATAGTGGTAAGCCAGCACACCGTGGCCACCGTCCAAGGTACCCTTGTTCACAGCATCCAACAATTGGAAAGCAGGAACCACTGCACCAGATGGCAACACTTCGATTTTCAAACGGCCACTGGCCATGTCGTTGACTTTTTTAGCAAAGTCATTGGCATATTCATGAAAAATGTCTTTGGCTGGCCATGTACTTTGAAATCGCAGACTGACAGTGTCTGCTTTAGAAATCATGGGCGCTGCTAGCGCACCAGCAGCAACAGCGCCCTTCAACAGGCCGCGGCGAGAAGATGAGGTTTTCTTTTCTGTCATGGATATCTCCTTAAGTTTGACTACTAAATTCCAACATAAATCATGCATCTAGTCTGCAAAAGTTATATCAGGGTTATCACCATAACGTTTCAGAGTAAATCCTAAATTTCACAAAAAAGAAATACAAAACCTCACTTAGATGGGGAAAATATCACTTTGTGCTGTGCACAATACCGCTCAACTTAAGGAAACACCATGGAAGCACAAGAAACCGCAGAATTGATTGAGCAATCCGGGCATGGCGACAGTAAGAAAAATCGATCCGCCCTCACCATCTCTATTTTGGCCATGGTCTTGGCCATTGCCAGTTTAGGCGGATCCAACGCCATGAAAGAAGCCACCCAAGAGAACATTTTGGCGGCTAACGCTTACGCTTTCTACCAAGCCAAAAACATCCGTCAAACCTCCTACAAACTTGCTGCAACTGATTTGGAGTTGCAACTGGCGCGCGAGCCCAACATGAACGCCACGGCCAAGGCCATGTTTGAAAAGAAAATAGAGGATTACAAAAAGACAGCAGAACGCTACGAGTCAGAACCAGAAAACAAAGAAGGCAAAAAAGAGCTCATGGTTCGCGCCAAAGAACATGAGGCAGCACGCGACCATGCCATGCGCCAAGATCCCTGGTTTGATTACGCAGAGGGCATGTTGCAAATTGCCATTGTGCTGCTATCTGTTTCGATTGTGGCTTCTATGCCAGCTTTGTACTGGGCAGGCACGGTACTGGGCTCACTTGGCTTTGTGAGCACCTTGAACGGGTATTTATTGCTCTTTTAATTACCTGACCAGGTTCTTAAAATGACCACGACGCTGTCTCTGCAAGCCGCAGTTAGTTTCATTCAAAATTGTGAAACGCCGTGGTCACGCGACACATCGCCGCCTTGGGGCATTCATGAAGCCGACCCTGTGCCTTACAACCGCTTGTATGGCCCTGTGCATGGCAGGGGCCCGGTATCGGGCGTCATTTTTCACAAGCATGTGTTGATGGCCGAATGGGGTGAATCGCATAAGGCCGACCTCACCTTCAGTGTGGCCAAAACATACTTAGCCCTCCTGGCGGGGCTTGCTTTTGATCAAGGGCTCTTGCCTGATGTCCATGAACCCGTGATTCGAAAGTGTCCTGGCATTGGCTTTGAGGGTGGGCGCTTAAGCCAAATTACTTGGCACCATTTGTTGCAACAAACCAGCGAGTGGGAAGGCACCTGTCTTGGCATCCCTGAACAAGTCGATCGTTACCGCTTTCTAACCTATCAACCCGGTATGGCTGACGGCATCAAGGGTGACGCCAGGCCTCTGGGCCAACCGGGTTCCAGATTTGAATACAACGATGTCCGCATTAACCAACTTTCATTGGCCTTGTTGCATTTGTTCAAGCGGCCTTTGCCTGAAGTATTTGAAGAATACTTTCGCAAGCCATTAGGCTGCCAAGATTCTTTTCAGTGGGTGGGCTACGAGCAAGGCTGGTCAGACGTGAACGGCCAGCGAATGATGTCCGTGCCAGGTGGCAGCCATTGGGGCGGCGGCGTTTCTATTTCGACCACTGACCAAGCTCTCATTGGCTTGATGCTTATGAGCAATGGCCATTACAAAGGCCAACAAATTTTGTCGGAAAAATGGCTTGCCATGATGCAAAGGCCTTGCGATGTCGCACCCTACTACGGCTACCTCATTTGGCTTAACAATGATGGGGCTTTGTTCAAAGACGCACCGCGCAGCTCCTGGTTTGCCATTGGTGCCGGCTCTTCCATCACATGGGTTGACCCCAAGCTTGAACTGGTTTGCGTCATGCGCTGGATCGATGCGGCCAAAACAAACGACTGCATCGCCCACGTGATGCAGTCGTTGAAAATCTAACTGAGATTTATTTGGCGAAGAGGCTTTCAGGGTTTGCAAAAGCCTTGAACTCGACAGCATTGCCACAAGGGTCTAAGAAGAACATGGTGGCCTGCTCACCAACTTGACCTTTGAAGCGAATATGAGGTTCGATGACAAATTTGACAGCGGCCTTTTTCAACTTTTCAGCCAGCGCCTCCCACTGCCCCATATCCATCACAAGGCCAAAATGACGAACAGGCACATTGTCGCCATCGACAGCGCTGGTGTTGTGATGACCTGCTTCTGAAGGACTGAGGTGAGCCACAATTTGGTGCCCGTGAAAATTGAAATCAATCCAATCTTCACTTGAGCGGCCCTCTGAGCAACCTAACAAGTCGCCATAAAACGCCCTGGCTTTGGCCAAGGATGTAACAGGGAATGCCAAGTGAAAGGGTTGCATGCTGATCTCTGTGAAGTTTCAAAAATGTGATTTTGCCTCAAACCAATGGCGCTTGATCAAACCGAGCTTGATGAATTTTCACAGGCTTAAGACTTCAAAGTTCGGTTGAACAATTCGAGCGTGCGACTCCAAGACAAATCTGCGGCCGCCTGATTGAACCTAGGCGTTGAATTGTTGTGAAATCCGTGTTGAGTTCCCGCATAAAAATGCGCCTCCGATTTAACACCATGGGTCTTTAATCCGCTTTCATAGGCCGCCCAGGTGACATTGACGCGAGGGTCAGTTTCTGCAAAATGAATGACCAACTCAGCTTTGATTTTGCTCACTTTTTCAGGGGCTGCCGACACGGCATAGTAAGGGGCACCCGCCTGAACTGCATCGCCCATTTCAGCTACCAATGCGTTGGTTATGCTACCGCCCCAACAGAAGCCAGTCAGACCTAACTTGCCTGATGAAAGGGCATGATTTTTTAAAAAGACAGCACCGTTCAACATGTCGGTTTGTAGCTTGACTGGCGTCAGTCCATCTTGAAGTTTTTTCCCATCCTCGTCATTGCCAGGATAGCCTCCCACAGGGTAGAGTCCATCGGGCGCCAAGGCCAAGAAGCCAACTGAGGCCAGACGCCTTGCAACGTCTTCAATGTAGGGATTTAAACCCCGATTTTCATGAATCACAAGGACTGCAGGAAATTTGTTGGCATTGGCCGATGTCGGTTGTACCAAATAGCCCCGCATCTCTCCTGAACTACCACCAGGGGATGCATATTTCACATAACTGGCTTTGATGCGCGAGTCTGTGAATGAAATGGTTTGAGCGTTGGCATACCTTGGAAAAAGGGCTTGCGCCATGGCCACGCCCCCCACCACCAAGGCACTGGCTTTGGCCATAAATTCCCTTCGGTCCATGGCGCCATGGCAGTACTCGTCATAGAGCGAGTAAATACGGGGGTCTATCTCTTGCGAAGCTTGAATGGGGTTCATCTTTAGTCCTTTTAAAAAGATATTAATAGAATTCGAATAAGCCTGCAGTCCTTCTCGTTCCATTCTAAGTTTTGATGACCTTGTGCCTGGTTTTTCTTTATGATGCGAAAGATCCAATGAATGAAAAAATCCAGTGGCAACAACTACCCCCCCTTCGGCTCAAGTGAATTGCTGGCAGTGCAAGCACTTTGCCACCAGTTGGGATCCGAAAATGCCCTACTCGTGCAAATTGCTAGGCTTCAAGTCTCAAGTTTTGCCCAGCATTCAGGTGATGAATTCCGATGGACGTCCGTGCTTTGGATTTGAAGCCAAGCCTACAGCTAAAACCTAGTAAGACCTGTTGATGGCAACTTCAAATCAGGCCCGTCCTGAAACTGACAATTTACATCATGTCCACATTGTCATTTTGGGTGCTGGTGCAGTTGGCTGTTATATCGGTGCTTGGCTTAATACGACTCAAGCCAAGCTTACATTTTTGGGACGCTCAAGAATTGCAAATAGCATTGCAGAACATGGCCTAACTGCTTCAGATTTAAACCAAAGAAGCGTCTTCTTTGAAGCTTCTGAAATTAGTTTCACTGCAAATCCCGAGGCTTTAAATACTGCAGATTTAATATTGGTCACTGTGAAAAGTGCAGACACGCCAGAAGCAGCAATGCAAATCATAAAACATGCAAAGCCCTCTGCCTTGGTTGTGAGTTTTCAAAATGGCGTTGGCAACGCCAAGGTTTTGAAACAACAATTACCGAACATGAAGGTCGTGAGTGGCATGGTTCCTTTCAATGTTGTGAGCTTGCCTGAAAGTCGATTCCATTGTGCTACTGAAGGCGAACTTTGTGCCGAAGACCATTCTGATCTCAATGCTTGGTTACCCCTGTTCCAGGCTTGTGGTCTCCCAATTCAAGTCCATCAGCACTTTGAAGAGATTCAGTGGGGCAAACTCATATTGAATTTGAACAATTCGGTCAACGCCTTGTCTAACATGCCTCTGAAAGCGCAGCTTTCAGATCGGGCGTATCGACAAAGTTTGGCTTTGTTGATTCAAGAAACACTGCGCATTTTGAAATTAGCTGGCATTCAGCCTGCAAAAATATCGCGTGCGCCGCCTGCCATGCTGCCTGTGCTTTTAAGAATGCCTAACTTCATATTCAAGCGAGCGGCTGCCAGCATGCTGAAGATAGATGAAACAGCTAGATCTTCAATGTGGGAAGATTTACAAATGCAACGCCAAACAGAAGTGGATTACCTCAATGGCGCCGTGATCAATTTGGCACAATCAGTAGGAACAAAAGCACCGGTCAATTCCCGCATGGTT
>CAIODE010000329.1 GCA_903856875.1 uncultured Burkholderiales bacterium | reverse complement strand
GAAATTAGCAAGCCTGGTTTCTTTGATGCTTTAACTGCCACAACACGTTCATTGGTCGATGGCCTCACAGCTGCAGCTGTAGCTGAGGGCATCCCTTTTGCTGGTGACTGCGAAGGCGGCATGTTTGGCTTCTTCTTGTTGCCCACCTTGCCCAGCAACTACCCGCAAGTGATGAAAACCGATGGCAGCAAGTTCAACACTTTGTTCCACGGCTTGCTAGACCGCGGCGTGTACATTGCACCCGCACTTTACGAAGCAGGCTTTGTGAGTGGCGCGCACACAGCACAAGACATTGCCGACACTGTGAGTGCTGCGCGCGAGATTTTCAAGACGCTGGCTTAAACGTCAGGCTTAAGACTCTCGGGTAATGCCCGTTTCCTTGACGATCTTGGTCATCAGATCACGGTCGGCAAGGAACACTTTGTTGAAGGCCTCTAAATTCAACTGAGGTGAATCCAAGCCCAATGCCAACAAACGTTCTTTGACGTCTTTGTTTACAATTATTTTATTGACGGCGGCATTGATTTTCTCTTGAATAGCAAGAGGGGTTGCGGCAGGCGCCAGCAAACCAAACCAAGACTCAAAGTGAAAACCGGACAAGCCTGACTCTGCAAGGGTTGGCACGTTGGGCAACAAAGGGGAACGCTTTTTAGCCGTGATGCCAATCACGCGCAAACGCGTGTCTTGCAGATAAACACCCACACCTGCTGTGGGCACAATGACTGCGTTGCCACGACCTCCTGACACATCCGTCACTGCTTCGGCTGTGCCTTTGTAGGGAACGTGCACCATGTCTATTTCAGCTGTCTTTGCAAAATAGGCCATGGCCAAATGCGTTGAACTGCCAACTCCCGCAGAGTTGTAATTCAAAACGCCCGGTTTGCTTTTGGCGTATTGAATAAATTCGGCAGCGGTCTTCGCAGGCACGCTTGAGTTAACCATGAGGATGTAACTTTGGTTGCCAATGTTGGCCACCGGCGTAAATTCTTTGACAGGTTCGTAAAACGGACGAGCGCCCATGGCTGAGGTCACAAAGTGGCTTGAAGCAGCCATTAACAATGTTTTGCCATCGGGCGATGCTTTAGAAACGAAGGCTGTGCCAATGGCACCACCCGCACCTGGCTTGCTTTCAATGATCCAGTTTTGTCCCGTCTCTTGCGACAGTTCTTGCTGAATAGCACGCGCTGGCATTTCGCGTGCCCCGCCTGCAGCAAATGGCACGATGATGCGAGATACATTGCCACTCGACTGCGCAAAAGCTTTGCCCAGTCCTGCAGACAACAAACTGGTCAGCACCAACTGGCGACGTTTCAAAAAGTATTTTTCTGCGCTCATCATTTTCCTAACAAGTCACGGGTTTCATCAAACAACTCGTCCACCGAATAAGGCCTAGGAATCAGGCCTTGTTGGTAGGTGTAAAGAATTAACACTTCAAGCGCTTTGCGATTGGGCTCAATGCCAAATGGCGTGAGATCCATCTCGCCTTTCACGGCATGCACACTGCGTCGTGGGCTTTCATGTTTAGCCATGACTTTACTTTTGCCCAACACCTGATAAAGCTCTTTCATGACATCTGGGCGATCTTTGCACAGGTCCATGTCGATGGCCATCATGTGATTGATGGGCAACATTTGCAAACGTTGACTCCAAGCCTGCGCCGCTGAATGCGGGTCGGGCAAGACGGGTTGCAAGCGGGGGTCATCGGGTAAGTCGCTGCCAATGATGGCGGCGTCTAACTCACCCGACAAAAGCATGTCGACCATCTTGCTGCCTTCTGGCGCTCGATCAAATCCAGGCGGATCTGGAAACTCGGCCAAGTGGCCATGTTCAAACGTCACCCATTGCACCTTGGGCAGCTCCACACCGAAGTCATTGGCCAACACACCGCGCACCCATGTGACGGTGGTTTGCGCATGCGCACGAATGCCCACGCGTTTGCCATTGAGTTGGGCCACTGTGACTTTGCCGCGCTCTGCGTTGTAAACCAAGCAGTGGTGTTGAAATCTGCCTTCACCCACCACAGCAGGCAGAAGCGCCAATGGTTTGCCATAGGCCTTGGCTTGCAAGTAGGTGACCAGCGCCAACTCGGCCACATCAAATTCCAATTCACGCACAACGCGTTTGAACGCGCGATTGGGTGTTTTGACGGGATCAAATTCAAAGTCAAACAGCTTGGGGCGCAGCGCGCCGTTTTTCAAAGCCATGGTGTTGGGGTAATCGCCCAACAGCGTTTTGAGTTTGAGTTTTTCTGGTTTCATGGTGGCGGACATGTTGCTTAAGACTTGTTCAAATCAGGGTACAACGCATGGGCCGTGCCTGAATAAATCCAACGCTGCTCTTCCAAGGTCAATGAGGCAGTGGCTTCCAGCGCTTCTTGCAAGTGCTTGGTGAGGCCACCGGCAGAGGCAGGGAAATTAGAGCCCCATGCAATGCGATTGGCGCCAAAGGCACTGACCACCGCTTTGCTAAAGGCCGCCTGAGTCGACTTGCCTTCTTTGGATTCACGCACGTTGTGGGTGGTGAACTTGAAATTCAAATTGGGGTACTTGGCCAAAGCAAACAAACTGGCAGCTTGCACGTAAGGGGCGCCCTCTTCCAAAACAGGACGCGCAAAGTGATCCAACAGCACTTTGGCTTTTGGAAATTGTTTCAGCAAAGTCTCGAGCTGGGGCAAGCCATCGGCGCGCAATTGCACGCACATGGGAATGTTGTGCTCAGAGATGTATTCCCACACCGGAAAGCTGCGAGGATCGTCCAAACGCACACTGTGGTCTGCTGCAGCCGTATGACCTGCAATGAACACACGCATGCCACTCAGGCCGGCGTCTTTCCAACGCTTGACTTGCGCCACGCCATCGGCTTGCAAGGTATCGACCGAATACACACCTACAAATTGCGAAGTGTT
>CAIODE010000328.1 GCA_903856875.1 uncultured Burkholderiales bacterium | reverse complement strand
CCTTTCGTCTTACGAATTTTTGGTGCGGCTGGCAGGAATCGAACCCACGACCCCTTGGTTCGTAGCCAAGTACTCTATCCAGCTGAGCTACAGCCGCGAAGCTGTAGATTGTAGCACGGTATTTTTTATTCAAAAGCCCAAGAAGCCAGATTATCAAGGAACATTTGGCTCACCCTCTCTTCGTTCCCAGCTGAAAACCCTGCTGAATGGGGCGTCACAATCACATTTGGCAAACTCCAAAGCGGTGATTTTTGAGACAAGGGTTCGTGTTCAAAGACATCCAAATAAGCACTGCCCAAGTTGCCGTTTTGCAGTGCTTCAATCAAATCCTTTTCTACCACCACCTCACCCCGAGAAACATTCACCAAGCCAGCGCCTAGCGGTAGCAAATTCAACCTTCGGGCATTGATCAGGCCTCGGGTTGTTTCGGTTAAGGGACACATCAACACAATCCAGTCGGTTGATGGCAATGCGCTGTCTAAGGTTTCGAATGTCAACATTTCAGGCTGTGGAAAAGTACCCTCAGACTTCGCAAGAGCGGCAACATGTGCTTGCTGACGAACCACCTTCAAACGAAGGCCTAGCATGGACAGAAACTGCGACACCCTTTGGGCAATAGGACCCCACCCCACCAACAAAGCCGTTTGACCCGTTAAATCGGGAGGCAACTGCGAGCCCAACAAGGGCGCCCACTTCTTCTCATGCATGGCATGCACCAATTGTGGAAATTTTCGCGACAACGCCAACAAGCCTGCCAGCGCCGTTTGAGCCACCACCTCTGCATTGGCCCCAGATGATGTAGCTACCTGTACGCCCTTGGCTTTAAGTCGAACGTAAATTTCGCGATCGGCTCCAGCCGAGTGAATATGAACCCAACGCAAGTTGGGCGATTCTTCTAAAACTTGATAGCACGCTCTTAAACTGGGGGCGAGTTCGTGTTTGGTTGATAAACTCGTAACATCTCGCGAGACAAATGCCACATCAAAATCTCGCCGGCCCGTTGCCATGGCATTTTCAAAGCTGACGCACTCAAAAGGTCGACTTGACATGACGCGCGCAATGTCTTGACTCAAATTTTGATGCGCCAGATGGGACAGCAATATCTTCATGCGATTACTCGGCTTTTGCACCTGACTCTTTCACAATGACACGCCACTTGTCGGTTTCGCGCTGAACAAATTGGCCAAATTGCAGCGCCGATCCGCCTGCTGGATCGGCGCCTTGCGCAATCATTTGTTGCTCCAAATTTGGGGCGCTCAAAATTTCGTTCACCGCTTTGTTAAGCGTTGAAATCACAATCTCTGGTGTTCCCTTGGGTGCAAAGAATCCAAACCAAGAGCCCGCCTCAAAATTAGGCAAGCCCATTTCGGCCACAGTGGGCACCTCTGGCATAGAACGTGATCGTTTCAAACTGCTCACGGCCACTGGCCGCAATTTGCCAGCCTGAATTTGAGGCATGACAGAAGGGATGGTGGCAAACATGAATTGAATGCGACCCGCCAACAAGTCCTTCAGCGCATCAGCGCCCTTGTAGGGAATGTGAGTTGCATTGAAACCAGCGCGCTTAGCCAACATAAAACTAGACAGGTGCGATGAAGTACCTACCCCCGTACTGCCATAGTTCAACTTCCCATCATTGGCCTTGGCGTAAGCAATAAATTCTTCCATGGTTTTGGCAGGCACACTGGG
>CAIODE010000327.1 GCA_903856875.1 uncultured Burkholderiales bacterium | reverse complement strand
TGGCCTTGAGCATTTGGACGATCGTTATTTAAGAGCGGTCGGCTATTCAACCAAGTCAAAGCGCAATAGTTTGCCAAAGATGGTTTTGCTTGGTGATATTGCAGGCGATGATGAAGAGGCGGTTGCTGCAGCAACTAGCGAAGTCGTTCGGATGGCTAACTTACGTGTAGGCGAGGGCTTTGTAGCTGTGAGTGCCGAAGCACGTAAGAAGTTTTGGCTAGATCGCGCTCGTACAGCGGCAATTGCCCGTCATACCAACGCTTTCAAGATCAATGAAGACGTTGTGATTCCCTTACCTCGCATGGCGGAATATACCGATGGCATTGAGCGCATCAACATTGAATTGTCCATGCGCAACAAGATCAAGTTGTGCAACGAGTTGGAACTTTTTTTAAGCAAGGGCAATTTGCCTTTGGGCAAAGACGAAGACACGAGCGAAATTGCTTCTGCAGAATTGCTAGAAGAGCGCGTTTCACAAGCTTTGGCGGTGGTGCGCGATGTGCGTGACCTGTGGCAAGGCTGGTTGATCGGCGTGGATACTTTGTTCCCACAATTGCAAGACCACACCTTGCGTGCCAGTTGGAAAACGCAAATCAAGGCAAGCTTGCAAACCATCTTAACTGGCGCTGCCTTCCAGCCTATCTTGGAAGAGTGTGTGGCCATTCACAAACGCGTTCTCAAAGGCCGCGTATGGGTGGCTTTGCACATGCACGCAGGTGACGGCAATGTGCACACCAACATACCTGTCAACTCTGATGACTACGACATGCTGCAAACCGCGCACCAAGCGGTCGCGCGAATCATGGTCTTGGCGCGAAGCCTCGATGGTGTCATTTCAGGAGAACACGGTATTGGCATTACGAAGCTAGAGTTTCTAACCGATGCCGAACTGAAGCCATTTGCCGATTACAAGCAGCGCATTGACCCAGAAGGCCGCTTCAACAAAGGCAAGTTGATGCGCCAAGTGCAGGGCCCTGAAGGCATGGACATTCAAGCCGATTTGACCAATGCTTACACCCCCAGCTTTGGTTTGATGGCCCACGAATCGCTCATCATGCAACAGTCAGACATTGGCGCCATTGCCGACAGTGTGAAAGATTGCTTGCGCTGCGGCAAATGCAAACCCGTGTGCGCCACGCATGTGCCGCGCGCCAATTTGCTGTACAGCCCCCGCAACAAAATTTTGGCCACTTCACTGTTGGTCGAAGCCTTTTTGTACGAAGAGCAAACACGCCGCGGTGTGTCCATCAAGCACTGGCAAGAGTTTGAAGATGTGGCCGACCACTGCACTGTGTGTCACAAGTGCCTTTCACCTTGTCCCGTCAAAATTGACTTTGGCGAAGTGTCTATGAACATGCGCAATTTGTTGCGCAAGATGGGCCAAAAAACATTCCGTCCCGGCAATGCAGCGGCCATGTTCATGTTGAATGCCACCAACCCTGACACCATCAAGCTGGCGCGTGCTGGCATGGTGGGAGTGGGCATGAAGGTGCAGCGCATTGCGCACGACTTGCTCAAAACCTTTGCACGCAAGCAAACCAAAGCGCCACCTGCCAGCATTGGTGCGGCGCCCATCAAAGAGCAAATCATTCACTTCATCAACAAGAAGATGCCAGGTGGCTTGCCCAAGAAAACGGCGCGAGCCTTGCTGGACATTGAAGATCAAGATTACGTGCCCATCATTCGCAACCCGAAGACCACCACCTCCGAGACAGAGGCGGTGTTTTACTTCCCCGGTTGTGGCTCAGAACGCTTGTTCAGCCAAGTGGGCTTGGCTACGCAAGCCATGCTCTGGCATACCGGTGTGCAAACGGTTTTGCCGCCTGGTTATTTATGCTGCGGCTACCCCCAAAAGGGCAGCGGCCAGTTTGACAAGGCCGAAATAATCATCACGGACAACCGGGTCTTGTTCCACCGCGTGGCCAACACCCTGAACTACTTGGACATCAAAACGGTGGTGGTCAGTTGCGGCACCTGTTACGACCAACTGCAGGGCTATGAGTTCGACAAAATTTTCCCAGGTTGCCGCATTATTGACATCCATGAGTACTTGCTTGAAAAAGGCATGACGCTCAGCAACAACGGCGCCTACCTGTATCACGATCCTTGTCACAGCCCCATGAAGTTGCAAGACCCCATGAAGACGGTCAAGTCTTTGTTGGGTCCACAGGTTTTGAAGTCGGATCGCTGCTGCGGTGAGTCAGGTACTTTGGGTGTGACGCGCCCCGACATCGCCACGCAAGTGCGTTTTCGCAAGGAAGAAGAAATACTTCAAGGTGAAGCGCAAATGCGTGCAAGCGGCATGGTGGGAGAAAAAGAAAACATCAAGGTCTTGACCAGCTGCCCTAGCTGCTTGCAAGGCTTGTCACGCTTCGGTGACGATTTGAAAAATGGCTTGTTGGAAGCCGATTACATTGTGGTGGAAATGGCCAAACACATTTTGGGTGAGCAATGGATGCCCGAGTACGTGGCCGCTGCCAATGCAGGCGGTATAGAGCGCGTTTTGGTTTAACGACAGTCTCACGAAAGAACGCCTTATGGCTGGATTGACATCAGGTGCACCCACACCACAAGCCTTGACCCTTCATGGGCAGAGTCGTGCTTTAGAGGTCAGTTTTTCGGATGGTCAAACTTTCCGAATTCCTTTTGAGCTCATGCGTGTTTACTCGCCTTCTGCAGAAGTACAAGGCCATGGCCCTGGGCAAGAAGTGCTGCAAACAGGCAAACGGGAAGTTGACATTGTCGAGCTGATTCAAGTTGGCAATTACGCGGTTCAGCCAACTTTTTCAGATGGCCACAACAGCGGTATTTTTTCTTGGGACTATTTGTACCATTTGGGCTCTGACCAAGACGGTCTCTGGTCCCAATACAACGAACGCTTGCAGACGGCGGGTGCGAAACGTGACGATCCCATGCCGGGCGCCTCAGGTGCTTCGTGCGGCCACTCTCACTGATTGGAATTAGAAAATGAGTTCAACCCATTTCGGTTTCAAAACCGTCGATGAGCAAGAAAAAGCCAAGCATGTGAGGGGCGTTTTTGATTCAGTGGCGTCTAAATACGACATCATGAACGACCTCATGTCTGCAGGCTTGCACCGTGTGTGGAAAGCCTACACGCTTCAGTTGGCCAAGCTTAAAGAGGGCGACCAGGTGCTCGACATTGCAGGCGGCACGGGCGATTTGTCTTTGGCATTCTCAAAAAAGGTGGGTGCAACAGGTCGAGTGGTTCATACCGACATCAACGAAGCCATGTTGCGAACAGGCCGTGATCGATTGGTGAACGAGGGCGTGATCTTGCCCACGCTGGTCTGTGATGCTGAAAAATTGCCTTTTCCCAATGATCATTTCAATGTGGTCAGCGTGGCTTTTGGGCTGCGCAACATGACACACAAAGATTTGGCCTTGAAGGAGATGTGCCGGGTTTTGAAGCCAGGTGGCAAGCTTTTGGTTTTGGAGTTTTCTAAAGTGGCCAAACCTTTGGAAAAAGCCTACGACTGGTATTCCTTCAACATCCTCCCCAAACTGGGCAAGTGGGTTGCCGGAGATGACGCAAGCTACAGGTATTTGGCCGAATCGATTCGCATGCATCCTGGCCAAGAAGAGCTCAAAGCCCTTATGAAAAATGCCGGATTTGGACATGCCGAATTCCACAACTTGAGTGCAGGGGTGGTAGCCTTACACATCGGCATTAAATGTTGATTGGTTTTTTCTGAACTTTTCGGAGCTTCTTGTGAACAAATTTTTCGGCTTCATCTTGACCATGGTTCTGGCCTTCAGCACTTTGAATGCCGAGGCTGCCCGTCGTTTAGGCGGCGGCAAATCGTCTGGGCAACAGTCCAACAACGTGACACAACGGGAGGCGGTTAAGCCTGGAGCGCCTGCAGCTCCTGCGGCGCCTAGTCAGGCGGCAGCACCTGCCAAACCAGCTGTACCTGCTGCTGCACCTGCAGCGCCTGCTAAACGTCCATGGGGCGCCATGCTGGGTGGTTTGGCCGCTGGTTTGGGATTGGCTTGGTTGGCGCACAGCCTCGGAATGGGTGAAGCCTTTGGCAACATGCTCATGTTTGCCTTGCTGGCCATGGTGGCGGTGGGCGTCATTGCTTATTTCTTGCGCTCACGCAAAGGCGGTGCTGCCCAGCAGCAGGGTGGCTTAGCCTACCAAGGTGCAGGGCAAACGGCCGAAGCGCCAGCAACATTGCGTCAATACAACCCTGAAAAAGTTGGCAATGATGCATCAGCCTGGCCTTGGGAAGCACAAGATACTCGCTTTGATCCAGCGCCTGAAGCCAATACCCATAGCCCCGCTCCAAGCGGCGGCTCTATCATCGGTTCTGCCATTGGCGGCTCACAGCCTACAGCGCTGCAAGGTTCACAGAGCTGGGGCGTTCCAGAAGGCTTCGACAGCGAGAGCTTTATCGAGGCGGCCAAGCGCAACTTCATCACTTTGCAAGAAGCTTGGGACCGTGCCGACATGGGCTTACTCAAGGACATGATGACCGACGGCATGTTGTCAGAAATCAAGAGCCAACTGGCAGAGCGAGAAGCCAATTTTCCTGGCCAGCCCAACAAAACCGAAGTGGTTAAGTTGGACGCGCAGTTGTTGGGCATTGAAGAGTTGCCCGAGGTTTACATGGCCAGCGTTGAATTCAACGGCGTGATCCGTGAGGAAGCCGATGCTGCACCAAGCCCATTCCGCGAAGTTTGGAACATGACCAAACCCAGAAATGGTAACAGCGGTTGGTTGGTTGCTGGCGTACAAGCCCTGCAATAATTTAAAGACATTCTGAGCGCAGGGCTGGCACGGGCCAGTCTTTCGGGAAGAATTGGGGACTATGGCAACACAGTCCCCTTTTTCTTTCGTCGGCGAAGCGCTTGAACAATTTGTCACTCATTCTCAGCTCCCAGTTTGGTTGATGGACGAGTCCATCAACCGTTTGGTTTTGTTTTTGAATCACGTCATTGGCTCTGAACCTGAAGCGCAAAGCAGGCTCAAGCGTCAAAAGGGGCGGTGCATTCAAATGCAATGGCAAGACAAAGTCATTCAGCTCTCCCCCACACCTGCAGGGTTTTTGGAGCGTGTCAATCAGCCAAAATTTGACCTGAAATTAAGCTTAACGGATGCGTCCCCCTTGGCCATGGCCTCGGCCGTACTGAAAGGTGAAAAGCCGGGCGTTCACATCGAAGGTGACGTTCAATTGGCTGCCGAAGTCAATTGGTTAATTGACCATGTGCGATGGGATTTTGAGGAAGACCTGTCTAAATTGCTGGGCGACGCTGCGGCCAATACCTTGGTTTCAATGGGTCGGCAAGCCTTTCAGGCCATGCAGCAATTTATTCGCAAACCTGCACCTGGAACCGATCTCCACAGGACTGCTTTATGAACCGAATGCTTCGGGGCATTTTCATTGTGTGGACGGTTTGGCGGTTTGGCCTGCATGAGTTGATGCTGTCTAACTTTAAGCAGCCGCTGTTAAAAATTTTGTCGCGAGCCCTCACCTTGGGTCGCGTTTACAAACTCTCGCGCGGCGAGCGTTTGCGACTCTCACTTGAGCAACTCGGGCCCATTTTTGTGAAGTTTGGACAAGTCATGTCTACGCGCAGGGACTTGTTGCCTGACGACATTGCTGTTGAATTGGCCAAGCTCCAAGACAGAGTTCCACCCTTCAGCTCAGATGTCGCTGTCGCCACCATCGAGCGAGCTTTTGGTCGGCCAGTGTCTGAAATCTTTGAGTCATTTGACCATGCGCCAGTGGCCAGCGCTTCCATTGCGCAGGTTCATTTTGCTTTGTGGAAAAACAAAGAAGGTGTGGTCCAAGAGGTGGCGGTCAAAGTGCTGCGTCCCAACATGCTGCAGGCCATTGAAAAAGATTTGAACCTGATGCGCATGATGGCCGGTTGGCTTGAAAAAATCAGTGCAGATGGCAAGCGTCTCAAACCCCGCGAGGTGGTGGCTGAATTTGACAAACATTTGCACGATGAATTGGATTTGGTTCGAGAGGCCGCCAACGGTGCGCAGCTTCGCCGAAACATGCAGATCGGAAGAGCGTCGTGTAGG
>CAIODE010000326.1 GCA_903856875.1 uncultured Burkholderiales bacterium | reverse complement strand
TCCACTTTGGTCACCAAACACGCTTCTGGAACCCCAAGATGTCCCCCTTCATCTTCGGTCACCGCAACAAAATCCACATCATCAACTTGGAAAAATCTTTACCGATGTTCCAAGACGCATTGAAGTTCGTCAAACAACTCTCTGCAAACCGCGGCAACATCCTCATGGTGGGCACCAAGCGTCAAGCCCGTGACACCGTAGCTGCTGAAGCCCAGCGCGCCGGCGTGCCTTATGTTGACCAACGCTGGTTGGGCGGCATGCTCACCAACTTCAAAACCGTCAAGACTTCCATCAAGCGCTTGAAGGACATGAAAGCTCAACAAGAAGTCGGCCTCGATACCCTGAGCAAAAAAGAGCAACTCATGTTCAAGCGTGAAATCGATAAGCTTGAAAAAGACATCGGTGGCATTCAAGACATGGCCACTTTGCCAGATGCCATTTTCGTGATCGATGTGGGCTACCACAAGATTGCCATTTTGGAAGCCAAAAAATTGGGCATCCCACTCATCGGCGTTGTGGATTCAAACCACTCACCCGAAGGCATCGACTACATCATTCCAGGTAACGACGACTCTTCCAAAGCCGTTACTTTGTACGCTCGCGGCATTGCCGACGCCATCATTGAAGGCCGTGCCAACGCCGTTCAAGACGTGGTCAATGCAATGGCCGCCGAAGGCGCTGACGAATTCGTTGAAGTGCAAGACGCTGCTGCTTAATGCCCTCTCAAACAGAGAAAAGGGGCTTCTTGCCCCTTTTTTTTAACCTGAGTCTCATTGAGTTTTTATCAATTTTTATTTAGTTCGAACCTTAATTCGAAGACGAAACGGAGAAATCAAATGGCTATTACCGCAAGCATGGTCGCTGAACTGCGCGCTAAAACCGATGCCCCCATGATGGAATGCAAAAAAGCTTTGACTGAAGCCGATGGCGACATGGTCAAAGCAGAAGAGTTGTTGCGCGTTAAATTGGGCACAAAAGCAGGCAAAGCCGCTTCCCGCATTACCGCCGAAGGCGTCATCGTGGCCTTCACAGAGGGCAACACTGGCGCCATGCTCGAAGTCAACTGCGAAACAGACTTCGTGACCAAAAACGACAGCTTCTTGGCCTTGGCCAATGCCGCAGCCAAGTTGGCAGCTTTGCACAACCCAGCCGACGTGGCTGCTTTGGGCGAATTGCCTTACAGCCAAGACGGCTTCGGTCCTACCCTGGAAGAGGTTCGCAAAGGCCTCATTGGCAAGATTGGCGAGAACATGAGTTTCCGCCGCTTCAAGCGCGTGGCCGGTGGTGCCCAAATCGCTACTTACTTGCACGGCACACGCATTGGCGTGTTGGTCGAGTACGAAGGCAAAGACACAGCCGCCAAAGACGTTGCTATGCACGTTGCAGCCATGAAGCCTGTGGCTTTGACCAGCAATGACGTGCCCGCCGACCTCATTGAAAAAGAGCGTTCAGTGGCCACTGCCAAGGCCGCTGAGTCTGGCAAGCCCGCCGACATCGCTGCCAAAATGATCGAAGGTTCTGTTCAGAAGTACCTCAAAGAAGTGTCCTTGAACAACCAAACTTTCGTGAAAAACGACAAGCAAACCGTGGAGCAAATGCTCAAAGCCGAAGCCACCCAAGTCAAAGCCTTCACCTTGTACGTAGTGGGCGAGGGCATTGAGAAGAAGGTCGACGACTTTGCGGCTGAAGTTGCGGCACAAGTTGCTGCAGCGCAAAACGCTGGGTAATTTGCCGCTATCAGGGTTAAAACCCGGGTAAACAGGGTCGCTCTAAAGGGCGATTCAACGCTAAACTTAATTCTGTCTTTATGAGGAGCCCGTTATGACCATCGCCAAACCAGCCCACAAGCGTATTTTGCTCAAGCTGTCAGGCGAGGCGTTGATGGGTGACGACCAGTTCGGTATCAACCGCGCCACCATCGTTCGAATGGTGAACGAGATCGCCGAAGTCACCCGCTTGGGTGTTCAAGTGGCCGTGGTCATTGGTGGCGGCAACATCTTCAGGGGTGTTGCTGGCGGCGCTGTGGGTATGGACCGCGCCACAGCCGACTACATGGGCATGCTGGCCACCGTCATGAATTCCTTGGCGCTGGCCGATACCATGGAAAAAGCGGGGCTCACAGCCCGAGTGATGTCGGCCATTGCCATTGAGCAGGTGGTCGAGCCTTATGTTCGTCCCAAGGCACTTCAGTACCTTGAAGAAGGCAAAGTGGTCATCTTCGCAGCCGGTACTGGCAATCCCTTCTTCACAACTGACACCGCTGCAGCTTTGCGCGGCGCAGAAATTGGGGCTGAGTTGGTTCTCAAAGCCACCAAGGTCGATGGCGTTTACTCGGCCGATCCCAAATTAGATCCTGCCGCAACCCGCTACAGCAAACTTTCGTTTGACGAAGCCATTTCTAAAAATTTGGGCATCATGGACGCCACCGCCTTTGCGCTGTGTCGCGACCAGAAGTTGCCTGTTAAAGTGTTCTCAATTTTCAAGCATGGTGCCTTCAAGCGAGTCGTCATGGGCGAGGACGAGGGCACTTTGGTGTATGCCTGAATCAGACCTTCACTTCGCTTAATTCTTGAACCCGCCAAATCTGGCCCCGGAGTATTTCATGAGCTTAGAAGACATCAAGAAAACATCGCAAACCAAAATGGATCAATCCATTGCGGCTTTCAAAAATAACCTCACGAAGATTCGCACAGGCCGTGCCAATCCTGCCATTTTGGACACCGTTCAGGTGGACTACTACGGCTCCATGGTGCCTTTGTCTCAGGTGGCCAACGTGTCGCTCATCGATTCACGCACCATCAGCGTTCAGCCATGGGAAAAAGGCATGGGCGCCAAAATTGAAAAAGCCATTCGGGAAAGCGATTTAGGTTTGAACCCCGCCTCAATGGGTGACCTCATTCGCGTGCCCATGCCGGCCATGAGCGAAGAGCGCCGCAAAGAAATGACCAAGCTGGTTCGCACCGAAGGTGAGAACGCCAAAATTGCGGTTCGCAATTTGCGCCGTGACGCCAATGAATCGGTCAAAAAGTTGGTCAAAGACAAATTGGCTTCTGAAGATGAGCAAAAACGCTCAGAGGCAGAAGTTCAAAAAGTGACCGACAAACACATTTCAGAAATTGACCAGCTGGTGGCTGGCAAAGAACAAGAAATCATGGCTGTTTAAGAGTCAAGGTGCCATATTTCATGCATCGAATTTCAACCTCTTTTCCTCAATCCGGTTGATTTGATGCTCAAACAACGCATCATCACTGCATTGGCGTTGTTGGCCGTTTTATTGCCAGCTCTTTTTGCAGAATCGCCACAAGCCTTTCTCATTTTGTCGGCTCTTCTTATTGCTGCTGGCGCTTGGGAGTGGGCTCGTATGAACAGCATGACCAGTGTGCAGTCTGCTCTATCAGGTTTGATCTGTGCAGTCATGTGTGTCATTGCATGGTGGGCGGGTTGGACCACTCAAACAGAAACATGGGTTTGGTGGTTGGCAGGTGCAACTTGGGTTGGTTTGACGGCATGGATGCTGCTGCGAGGCGTTCAGGGTTGGGCCTTGTGGCGTCAAAATGTTCGCTGGTCTTTGGGCGTTCTCATGTTGTGGTTGGCATGGTTGGCCATGGCACAAGCGCGAACGGCTAGCGTCCAATTGTTACTCTCCATATTTTGTGTGGTGTGGGCGGCCGATGTCTTCGCGTATTTCTTTGGCAGGGCTTTGGGTGGCAAAATCATTCACCAAAAATTAGCCCCAACTGTCAGCCCTGGTAAAAGTTGGGAAGGTGCTATTGGTGGTTTGTTGGGTGTATTTTTGATTGCCTTCGGATGGATGCACCTAGAGCAAATCTACCATTGGCCAGGCGTCAGTTTTTTCACGGAAATGACCCAGCATGGATTTTTTCTATGGGCATTGAGCCTCATATTTTTAACCACCATGAGCGTCGTGGGCGATTTGGTCGAATCCTTGGTGAAGCGCAGTGCGGGTGTCAAAGACAGTTCTAAGCTTTTGCCAGGTCATGGTGGCGTGCTTGACCGTTTGGATGCCTTGTTGCCAGCCTTGCCCATCGCCATGATGTTGCTGCACTGGCCCAAAGTTTAAACAGCGTGCCTTCTATATGAAACAAAACATTACCATTCTGGGTTCTACCGGTTCCATTGGCACCAACACCTTGGACGTCCTGTCAAAGCATTTAGACCGGTTTCAGGTGTTTGCCTTAACGGCGTCCAAGCAGGTCGATGTGATCTTGGCGCAATGCGCGCAATTCAAGCCCAAGTTTGCAGTGATGGCCCAAGAAGATGCGGGGCGTTTGCTGGCGGAACGCATCAAAGCTGAAGGCTTAGCTGTCGAAGTGCGGTGGGGGCCTGAAGCTTTGGACTGGGTGTCTGCTCACGAAGAAGTGCATGCCGTGATGGCCGCCATTGTGGGCGCTGCGGGCTTGTCTCCCTGCTTGGCTGCGGCCCATGCAGGCAAACGCTTGTTGTTGGCCAACAAAGAAGCCTTGGTGGTAGGCGGTGAAGTTTTTCTAAGTGCCGTCAAAAAGGGTGGGGCAGTGTTGCTGCCCATCGACAGTGAGCATTCGGCCGTGTTTCAGTCATTGCCTGAAAACCCAGCCACTTGGGCCGACCGCATTGATCAAATCATTTTGACGGCATCGGGTGGTCCATTCAGAGCGCGCGATGTCGCCAGCTTGAAAAACGTCACACCCGAAGAAGCCTGTGCACATCCCAATTGGGTCATGGGCCGAAAAATTTCAGTTGACTCTGCCACCATGATGAACAAAGCTTTGGAAGTCATAG
>CAIODE010000325.1 GCA_903856875.1 uncultured Burkholderiales bacterium | reverse complement strand
GCAAACAGCGCGGCTTTGGCATTGAGTGTGTCAAAGATGGTTTCCACCAACAACACGTCCACGCCGCCTTCTACCAAGGCTTGTGTTTGTTCGTAATAGGCTTTTCTCAAAGTTTCAAAGTCCACATTGCGCGCGCCGGGGTCGTTCACATCGGGGCTGATGCTGGCAGTCTTGGGGGTGGGGCCCAAGGCGCCCACGGCATAACGCGGTTTGTCGGGGGTAGAAAACTTGTCGCAGGCTGCACGTGCCAATGCGGCCGAAGCATGGTTCATCTCAATGGCCAAGTCGGCCATGTCGTAGTCGGCTTGCGCAATGGTGGTGGCCCCAAAGGTGTTGGTTTCAATCAGGTCGGCGCCAGCCGCCAAATAGCCTTCGTGAATATCTCGAATCACATCGGGGCGCGTCAGGCTGAGCAATTCGTTGTTGCCCTTGATGTCTTTGGGAAAGTCTTTGAATCGCTCACCGCGATAATCGGTCTCGCTCAATTTAAAGCGCTGAATCATGGTGCCCATGGCGCCATCGAGAATGGCAATGCGTTTTTCCAGAATGGCTGGCAAGGCTTTGGCGCGGGTGTAATTCAAGTCTTTCATAGCGCTATTGTAGAAAATCAAACAGACTCATGAGAATTCGTCACAATTAGGCCTTCACCCAATTGATGGGGTGAGGCATTGTCTCTATATTCGAGACATGAAAAAACGTCATTTTTTAGCCCTCAGTGGCTCCGCGCTTTTGTCTGGTCTGGCCTCTCAAACAACGCTTGCGCAGTCCAAATACCCTGAGCGTCCCATCCGCGTCATTGTGCCTTTCGCACCCGCTGGCGATGGCGACATCATTGGTCGTTTGTGGGTTAAATATGCCATGGCACACTCCGGCGCTAACTTTGTTGTTGACAACAGAGCCGGCGCAGGCGGCGCTATCGGTGCTGCCGAAGCTTCGCGCGCCAAAGCTGACGGTTACACCCTCCTTTTAGGCACATCCTCCACCCAAATCATCAACCCCTTGGCATCTGGCACCACAAGCTACGACGCCATCAAAGATTTCAGTTTGGTCGGCATGGTCAGCATCAATCCGACCTGCATCGTGGTCAATCCCAGTGTGCCCGCCAACAATTTGAAAGAGTTGATCAGTTTGATCAAGGCCAATCCTGGCAAATACGCCTACGGTTCTGCAGGACCGGGAACCATTACCAACTTAACCGGCGAGCTTTTAAAACTCCAAGCCGGCAAATTGGATGTTCAGCACGTGCCTTACAAAGGCGGCGGCCCTGCCATGCAAGATTTGGTTGCAGGGCACGTTCCCATGATCACCCCCATCATGTCCTCAGCCGTCCTTGCACAACACCGTGCCGGTCGTGCGCGTATTTTGGGTGTCAACAGCGATGCCCGACTGAAAGCTGCGCCCGATATTCCCACCTCGGTAGAGGCCGGCGTGCCAGACATGCGCGTTCAGGTTTTCAACGCCGTCTTCTCACCTGCAGGCCTTCCGCGCGATGTTCTTGAGTTTTTGCGGGCAACACACATCAAAGTTAGAAACGATCCTGGCTTCTTGCTCGATCTTGAAAAAGCAGGCGCTGATCCCTTCACTTTGTCCGACCCTGAAAAGTTCATTGCAGAGGAAGTGGTCCGTTGGACCAGCGTGATCAAAGCCACTCAATTCAAGACGTCTTGAAAAATGCTCACCGTGCTTGGCGAGCTTGCATTGACTGATAAATGAAGCACGCTCCAAGATAGCCGTTTGACATGGTGGACAATAGCCATCGTGCCAACCTCTGCCATTCTGAAACCGTCTACCCACATTCTGAGTGTCCTCAGCGAGGTTTTTGGCTATGAGTCTTTCAGAGGCCCACAGCAAGCCATCATCGAGCATGTCACCAGCGGCCACGACGCCTTGGTACTCATGCCCACAGGCGGCGGCAAAAGCTTGTGTTATCAAATACCGGCCATTGCCAGGCAAAGCGCCGGGCAGGGCATCACCATTGTGGTGTCACCCCTCATTGCACTCATGCACGACCAAGTTGGTGCCTTGCATGAGGCGGGCGTCAGTGCTGCCTTTTTAAATTCCACGCTCTCACCCGAAGAAACACAAAACATTGAGCTGCGCTTGCGCCGGGGTGAAGTTACTTTGCTTTATGCAGCGCCAGAGCGCATCAACACGCCTCGGTTTTTAGCGCAGCTGGATGCGCTTTATGCGCAAGGTTCTTTAAGTTTGTTTGCCATCGATGAAGCCCATTGCGTCAGCCAGTGGGGCCACGATTTTCGGCCGGAATACCGAAGTCTCACCGTTTTGCACGAGCGATTTCCAGATGTGCCGCGGGTTGCGCTCACGGCCACTGCCGATGCGCTGACCCGCGCAGACATCATTGAGCGTCTTCAGCTTGAAAACGCCAGGCTTTTCATCAGCAGTTTTGACCGCCCCAACATTCGCTACACCATTGTTGAAAAAAAAGATGCCTCGGCGCAATTGCTTCGGTTCATTGAACGCGAGCATGAAGGCGAAGCGGGTGTGGTCTATTGTCAGTCGCGCAAACGCGTTGAAGAGGTGGCCGAAATGTTGGCTCAAACTGGCATTGATGCACTGCCCTACCACGCAGGCTTAGACTCGGCCATTCGGCAAAAACATCAAGACCGCTTTTTGCGGGATGAAGGCGTTGTCATGGTCGCCACCATTGCTTTTGGTATGGGCATTGACAAACCCGATGTTCGATTTGTTGCGCATCTGGACATGCCCAAAAACATCGAAGGCTATTACCAAGAAACGGGCCGGGCCGGGCGCGACGGCTTGCGTGCCAATGCTTGGATGGCCTATGGCCTGCAAGACGTCGTCAACCAGCGGCGCATGATTGATGAAAGCCCTGCCGAAGAAACTTTCAAGCAGGTCATGCGCGGCAAACTCGATGCTTTGTTGGCGCTGGCCGAAGCCACAGACTGCCGGCGTGTTCGGCTTTTGTCTTATTTCGACGAAGCCAGCGCGCCTTGTGGCAATTGCGACAACTGCTTGAATCCACCCGCTGTTTGGGATGGCACAGACGCCGCTCGCAAATTACTTTCCACTGTTTTTCGCGCTGAACAACACAGCGGCTTTTCGTTTGGCTCTGGCCACATCATGGACATCGTGCGCGGCAAATCAACCGAAAAAGTGTCGCAATATGGCCATGCGAAGCTCAGTACTTTTGGCATCGGGGCCAATTTCAGCGAAGTCCAATTGCGTGGTGTTTTAAGACAACTCATTGCCATGGGCGCTTTGAATGTGCAGGGCCAAGTCTTTAACACGCTGCAATTGACCGAGGGTTCCCGGGCGGTATTGCGCGGCGAAATCAGCGTGTTACTTCGAGAATCTGTGAGTCAGAAAGCTGAGAAACGAAGCCGCAAGTCTCAAGCACCCGGCCCGGCCGCTGCCAATTTAAGCCAAGAGGCCTTGGTGCGGTACATCAACTTAAAGGCTTGGCGTGCAGAGGTTGCCAAAGAACACAACCTGCCGGCCTATGTCATTTTCCACGACGCCACCCTGGCCTTGATTGCCAGTGCCGACCCCCAGAATCTCAATGATTTGAACGGCATCAGTGGCATTGGCGCCAAAAAGCTCGAAGCCTATGGTCAAGAAGTCTTGCAGGTGTGCCGAGTTCAGCTAAAATAGCAGGCTAAACTCAATGAGGCTTTTTCATGTCCGCACACCCCGATTCACACAATTCTCAAGATCCTGTTGAAGCTGTCGTTAAACACATTCCAGTTGTGATTCCCGTCGCTGGCGCAGTTCTGATTTTCTTGCTGGCTTTCATTGCCGTCTTCATGGCCTAAAGAAAAAGCAGCGCTGGCACAGCCCTAAGCTGGCACAGAAACAACCCGCCGCAATTGCAGGCGGGTTTTTTTTCTCAAAAATCAAGGCGCAATTCATCCGCTCAAGGGTTATGCAAGTTTTGCATATATTTTGGTGGGAATTAAAAAATTTCATATCCCTTTTCTTGCCATCGTCTTTAAAATTCAGTTCTGGTTACGGGCCGGTTACATGCCCGCTTGTCGTTTTTTGAAAAGGTCAATTTCTAAGCACATGGTGCAAGGAACGGCGTTTTCAAAAAACGATT
>CAIODE010000324.1 GCA_903856875.1 uncultured Burkholderiales bacterium | reverse complement strand
GGTACACCTTTGGTGGGATTTGATTTCAGCCCTGCAACCTCCCACTTCAATGCACAGTTGAAGATATAACGCATCATGATTAAAGAGCGATTTACCGTGCCAGGTTTTGCCCCTTCAGTCAGACGGTCGCTGACAAGTTTTGTTATGTCTGTGCACCTTAAGGATGGTCTGAAAAACTCAGTATAAAAAAGATCTCGGGCAGCAAATCTTCATCATGTGAAATTTGCATTGATTTGTTTGAAAAGTCACTCTCATTTGCATCATTTTCAAGCGATATCTACCTTCACTGAGGGCATTCGCCCTGTTTTAGACGCACTCATCCATTTGCGACCAAGATTCGTTTCCTGACCATCCATAAATTGCTGAGTGCAAACAATGTGATGATTTGCGCCGTGTTCTTTGCCAAACCGCGATAGCGCGTCTTGCGATAACCGAATTGACACTTGATCACCCGAAACGGATGCTCCACCTTGGCTCGGATACTGGCCTTAAGCTTTTCAAGTTTCTCTTTCAACGCGCCAATTCGCGTTGTCTTGTCCACCACCCGTCGCTTGCCCGGGCGCATGGCCACATGCCATTGAACTCCCAAGCCTTGCGCCTCTGCGCGTTTTTCAATTCCCTGGTAGCCCGCATCGCCAAAGACATCCGTTTCCTGCCCGTGCAACAAATCAACCGCCTTGGTGATGTCATGTTCATTGGCCGCTGTACCCTCTACCGCATGAACCAGGCCGGAGTCAGCATCTGCGCCAATATGCGCCTTCATGCCAAAGTGCCATTGGTTACCCTTCTTGGTCTGGTGCATCTCAGCGTCACGCTCGCCCGTGCTGTTCTTGGTCGATGTGGGCGCAGCAATCAAGGTCGCGTCAATCACGGTTCCCGCCTTGAGCATCAAACCACGATCAATCAGCCTGGCGTTGACACTCGCCAGCATTTGAATAGCCAACTGATGCGCTTCAAGAAAATGGCGAAACCTCAGGATAGTGGACTCATCCGGCAAACGGGTAGCCCCTGCATCAAGCTGCGCGAACTCGCGAAACAAAGCCATATCGTGCAAGGCCTCTTCCATGGCCGGGTCGCTCAGTCCAAACCACTGCTGCATGAAATGAATACGCAGCATGGTGGACACTGGGAACGGCGGTCTACCTGTCTTACTCACAGGCGCGTGGGACTGAATAAGAGTAACCAATTCTGTCCACGGCACAACCAGGTTCATCTCTTCCAAAAACTCACGCTTGCGTGTGCGCTTGGTGACCAATTCAAATCCGGTGTTGGCAAAGGTAGTTTGTTTCATTTACCTATAACGCTTGAGTCAGTGCTGTGGATGACTTATGCAGAGATTCCCTAATTGGTGTCATGCTTCGCATTAATGGTGAATAATTAAAGGAGACATTTTGATGATTAATCTGTGATGCCCGGCTTTATGGTTAAGATGAGCGGCTCAAACGTGCCGATCAAACACGCACCCTTATTGGGTGCAGACAACCAAGCCATCTATGGTGACTTGCTGGGTTTGAGCGAGAAAGAACTCAACGAGTTGAAAGAAAAAAAAGTGATTTGATTTTTTCACATTTTGTATTTCTTTTAGGTTGAAAAATTAGTGAAGTTGGCTGTGCCTGCGCGTGCACGCCAATCGGTGACGACATTGACCAATGCAGTTTTGCCTGCTGCCACTGCTTGACTTGCGCGTTGCAATGCGCCACGAATATCTTCGGGCCGCTCAACATATTCACCATGGC
>CAIODE010000323.1 GCA_903856875.1 uncultured Burkholderiales bacterium | reverse complement strand
TGCTGGAAGACCTGGCGAAAAACGACAAGCTGCCAGAGGCCAGCGCCGAGGGCGTTACCGATGTGGTGAACGACGAAGACAAAGCCCTGGCCGGTAAATACACGCGCTTTTATAACGAGTTTGGCGCGGTGCTCAAAGAAGGCCTCGGCGAAGACTTTTCTAATAAAGACCGCATCGCCAAATTGCTGCGTTTTGCCTCCACCCAGAGTGATGCCCTCAGCGTGTCCTTTGCTGATTACAAAGCACGCATAAAGGAAGGCCAGGAAGCGATTTACTACATCACCGCCGACACCCTGGCCGCTGCAAAAAACAGCCCACAGCTGGAAGTGTTCAAGAAAAAAGGCATTGAAGTCTTGCTCATGACCGACCGCGTAGACGAGTGGGCCCTGAACTTCTTGAATGAGTTTGACGGCACCCCCATGCAAAGCGTGGCCAAAGGCGCAGTCGACTTGGGCACCCTGCAAGACGAAGAAGAAAAGAAAGCCGCTGAAGAAGCCGCTGAAACCTTCAAGCCTTTGCTGGCCAAATTGAAAGAAGCTTTGAAGGACAAAGCCGAAGACGTGCGTGTGACAAGCCGCTTGGTGGACTCACCGGCTTGCCTGGTGGTCACTGACAACGGCATGAGCATGCAGTTGGCACGAATGCTCAAACAAGCGGGCCAAGAAGCACCTGAATCCAAGCCTGTGTTGGAAGTCAATCCTGAACATGCTTTGGTCAAGAAGCTAGAAGGCTCTGTGCACTTTCATGACTTGGCCAATATCTTGTTTGACCAAGCTTTGCTGGCCGAAGGCGGTATGCCTGCAGATCCAGCGGCGTATGTGCGACGTGTGAATGCTTTGCTGGTTTAAACCACCAGCAGCGGCTCTTGCATTTGCTCGATCTGCTCTTCCAACATTTGGACTTGGCCGCGCCAGTAATCGGGCGTGCCAAACCAAGGGAAGTTGATCGGGAAAATGGGGTCGTCCCAACGTCGCGCTAACCATGCGCTGTAATGCACCAAGCGCAAGGTTCGCAGTGGCTCGATCAAAGCCAATTCTCGTCGGTCAAAATCACGCACTTGCTCATAGCCTTCAAGCAACATGCTCAGCTGGCCTGAGCGCTGTTTGCGATCGCCCGACAACAGCATCCACAAATCTTGCACGGCGGGGCCCATCCGGGCATCGTCTAAGTCAACAAAATGTGGGCCTCCGCCTGGCAAATCAGCCGGAGTCCAAAGTATGTTTCCAGGATGGCAATCACCATGCAAACGCAGCATTTGAAAATTGGGCCAGTCACTGCCATGTGCAAGGCCTAGGCCATTGGCATGCATCACATCCATGGCTTGCTGCCAAGTGTCTTGCCATGCGCGCTCTACCTCCATCGGAATGGCCTTGTTCATAAAAAGCCAATCTTTGGGCTCTTGCATGAAAGTGTCGATGCTGAGTGCAGGTCGATTGTGAAATGTCTTGGCTGCACCCACAGTGTGAATTCGCGCCAGAAAACGACCGATCCATTCCAACACTTCATCATCGTCGAGTTCAGGGGGGCGGCCTCCTCTTCGTTCGCTGACTGAATAAGCAAAGCCCTGAAAAGATGTCGCATGTGACGTACCACTTGCACCACTCTCCACAAAAGCTTTGTGGTGCAAAGTTCGACCTTGTAAATTCAAAGGTGGTACCACGGGTACTTCAGCAGCCACCAGCTCCGCCGCAAAATCGTGCTCTTCTTGAATTTGCGCATTCGTCCATCGACCTGGTCTGTAAAACTTAGCCACCACACCGTCAGGCACAGGTGTGCCATCGGCTTGGGTTGGCGTGCGCTCTGTTTCCAAGTGGATTTGGTACACGCGGTTCTCGTAAGAACTTAATGCAGTCAGACGACCGTCACCCATCAGACCCGTTTCGGCCAAGGCATCTAAAACAAAATCTGGCGTGAGCGAGGTGTAAGGATTGACTTGGCTGTTAGCGCTTAGTTCATTGCTCACAAGGCTATTTTCCTGTGAACCGCGCTGCGCGTTTTTCGACGAAGGACTGCACGCCCTCTTTGGCGTCTTCGCTGTTGGACAAAGTTTTTTGAACCGAAATGAATTCGTGCATGGCCACAAGCGGGCCTTGCTCTATCGCCTTCAACACGTTTTGTCTTGTGGCCACCACTGCCAAGGGCGCTTGCGCTGCAATTGCTTGCGCAATGTTCAAGGCTTCGTTCAGTTGCTGCCCCGCCGGCACGACACGTTGTACCAAATTCAAGCGCAAAGCTTCAGCACTTGAAAACTCATCGCCCGTGAGCAAATGCAACAAAGCATTGCCCATGCCCGCACGCTCTGCCAAGCGCAAAGTAGCACCGCCCGTGGCCATGATGCCGCGCTTCACCTCCAATTGCGAGAAGCGGCAATTGTCTGCAGCCACCACAATGTCGGCGGCCAGCATCAACTCAATGCCCAAGGTGTAGGTGATGCCTTGCACGGCGACCACCATGGGCTTGGTCCGGCGGCGATAGCCTTCCATGCCCAAATTCAAAGGATCGACCAAACCCATTGGCACGGCTTTTTCTCCGCGTTGCATGAGGGGTGCGATGGTGGGCAAGTCAAGCCCTGCCGTGAAGTGCTCGCCCATGGCGTGCAAAACACCAACGCGCAGTGACGGGTCGTCGTCTAGCCTTGTGTAGGCCTCGCCCAACTCGCGGTACATCTTGGGCGTGAAGCCGTTGCGCTTGTTGGGTCGGTTGATGCCGATCAGCAGCACACCCTCACGCACTTCTAAGTCAATGCTACCTTCAGGATGAATCGTCGTCATAGAAATCCTTGCACTCAGGTTAAAGACAAGTGCGCCGGGCGCACTTGCGCAAGATTAATATTGATAAACACCATGGCCCGTTTTGCGACCCAATCTGCCAGCAGCCACCAACTCTTTCAAGAGTGGGCAAGGGCGGTATTTGCTGTCGCCAAATTCTTTGAGGTACACCTCCATGACCGCCAGGCAAACGTCCAAACCAATCATGTCGGCCAAGGCCAAGGGGCCAATGGGTTGGTTGCAACCCAGCTTCATGCCAGCGTCAATGTCGTCGGGTGTGGCCAGGCCTTCCGACAACACACACAGCGCTTCGTTGATCATGGGCACCAAGATGCGGTTGACCACAAAACCTGGCGCATTCTTCACCGTGATGGGGGTTTTGCCTAGGGCTGTAGCCAAGGCATGCACAGCATCGTGGGTCTCATCGCTGGTTTGCAAACCGCGAATGATTTCGACCAAGGCCATCATGGGAACCGGGTTGAAAAAGTGCATGCCTATGAAGCGGTCGGCACGCGTGGTCACTGCGGCCAACTGCGTGATGGAAATAGAAGAGGTGTTGGATGCAATGATGACATCAGGCGCCAACAAGGCATCGAGTTGTTTTAAGATTTTGACTTTGAGATCTTGATTTTCTGTGGCGGCCTCAATCACCAGATCGGCACTCATTAAATCTTCATACTGGGTGCTCCCCTGAATTTTAGAAAGTGCTGCGGCTTTGTCGGCTTCCGTTATTTTTTCTTTTTTGAGCAAGCGGTCTAAGCTGCCAGACACCGTGGCAATGCCCTTGGCCACCGCGGCTTCAGAAATGTCCACCATCACCACCGGAATGCCGACCACTGCACATGCTTGTGCAATGCCGTTACCCATGGTGCCCGCGCCAATGATGCCAACTTTTTGAATGATCATGATTTAAGAAATGGAAAGTTAAAAAAATCTTGCAAGTCTTGATGTCAAGCTCTGAAGCGCTTGCGCGTTAAGGCCAAGGCCACCCAAAAAGCGACAATAGAAACGCCTATCAGCAAACACAAATTGCTGGCGACATGAGTTGGCCATTGGTCCAAAAACAAGGGCCTCACCAATTCAATGGCCGCAGTCAAAGGCAAATAGTCCGTGATCGTTTGCAGCCAGTCTGGCAACTGCGTGCGCGGAAAATAGATGCCCGATAAAAACATCATGGGCGTTAAGAACAAGGTGAAGTAATAAGTGAAAAAGTCATACCCCTTGGCAATGGCATTGAAGATCAGCGCGATGCAACTGAAGGTCACGCCCACCAGCCACAACACCGGCCATGCCAACAACAATTTCCAACTGTGGCTAATGCCCAATGCCAGCATCACGCCCAAAATAGCGGTCACGGTGAACAGCGCCTTGTACGAAGCCCACAACATTTCGGCCATGACCACATC
>CAIODE010000322.1 GCA_903856875.1 uncultured Burkholderiales bacterium | reverse complement strand
CGTTGCTCAACTGACGGCCAGGGGCAGGGCCCCACTGTGCTTCAATTTCTTTGAGCCAGCGCTCGCGCTTGACATGATCGTCGGCAGAAATCAAAGCATGCACATTGGCATCTGCGCCATGTTGAGCGGCATTGCCGTGCAACAAAGCATCGCGCAAATCGTCAACACTGGCAGGCACATCCACTTGGTAACCCTGTGCCTTCATGGCGGTCAGGGTGTGCCACAAAGATTCAAACACCGACAGGTAAGCTGCACTGCCGATGTTGCCTGCGTTGGGTGGGAAGTTGAACAGCACAATGGCCACGTTTCGGTCTTTGCGTTCGCTGCGTTTCAAGGCCACCATCTTGCTGACTCGGGCCGCCAACATGATGGCGCGCTCTGGGCAAGAGTGCATGTCTTGTGCCTTGGTGCTTTCGCCGAAAGTACAAGCATGGTGACAACCTGTGCATGTCACACCGGCAGCGCCTGGGCGTCCACCAAAAACGATGGGGCTGGTCGAGCCGTCGAGTTCCGGAATGGCCACCATGATGGTGCTTTCTACAGGCAACAATCCGCGGTCTGAACCACCCCACTGATCAAGTGTTTGAAACTCAACAGGGTGCGCTGCGACATAAGGCACATCGAGTTTGGCCAACACTTCTTCAGCGGCCTTGGCATCGTTGTAAGCAGGGCCGCCAACCAGTGAGAAACCACTGAGCGACACCACAGCATCCACACACACTTGGCCATTCTTCATGAAAAATTCATCGATGGCAGGGCGAGAGTCCAAGCCAGCAGCAAAGGCGGGAATGACGCGCAGTCCTTTGGCCTCCATTGCTGCAATCACGCCGTCGTAGTGCCCTGCATTGCCAGACAACAAATAGGAGCGCAACAACAAAACACCCACCGTGCCTTTGACGGGTATACCTTTGGGCAAAGGCAACGCATTGGCGTCTTCGCTGTACCTTCCGACCATGCGGGGGTGGTACACACCCACTTCGGGGTAGTCAACGGGGGCTTCAACCTTGATCTTGCCGCGCAATGATTTGCGAGGGCCATCGGCACCGCGGTCAATCAGGTGGCGCACCATGTTCAACACATTGTCGTCAGAGCCACCCAACCAATATTGCAAAGTGATGAAGTAGGCGCGCACGTCTTGGGCTGTGCCAGGAATGAAGCGCAACAACTGAGGCAAGCGACGCAGCATTTTCATTTGTGCAGCACCGCCCGTTGCGGGCTTGTCTTTGCCACCACCACGCAGTTTTTTCAGCAAAGCCATGGGGCCGCTGGCGGGTTTGCTCATGTCGAAATGGCCAAAGCGTGTGAGTTGGGTCACCTCTGTGGCACTGGCCATGCAAACCATGGCATCGCAGTTCATGCGGCGTGCGCGCAAATCGTCCAAGATGGGCAAAAAGTGATCTTCAAGAAACAACATGCCGCACAACACAATGTCGGCTGAAGCAATGTCGGCTTTGCATTTGGCAATCAGGGCATCGTTGCCCGTGTATTCAGAGGCAGCGTGCAGGCTCCAAGTCAAGCCCGGAAAATCGCGTTTTAATTGATTGTTGGCACGGTTAAACGAACTCGCAAAGTGCGTGTCCATGGTGACCACCACCATTTTGATAGCGGTGGTGTCACGAGTGCTCAGCTTAGGACTGTGAGTAGTAAGCTTTAGATTCATACAGTGTCTCCGTCGTGATCACCGACACACCGCGCTCTAGCGCATAGCGTTCGGTATTTCGCCGGGCCTTGCCACGAACGAAAAATGGTATTTTTTTGAGCTCTTTTTCTGCGCCTGCGTCCCATCCTGCGACGGTGATGCTGGGTGTACTTTGCACGGCACCCTGATGCAGTGCGGACGCATCGATGGGTTCTGACGCGGTCGATGTCAGCACCGGTGCAGCTTGAAGTGTTTGGGAATGAACGCCGCCGCCCAAGTGAGAAGGCGCAGCATCTTCGTGAAACTCTGAGTCGCCGCGGAACATGCCAATGAGGTGCTCTTCCAAGCCCATCATCAAGGGGTGAACCCACGTGTCAAACAGCACATTGGCGCCTTCAAATCCCATTTGAGGTGAATAGCGCGCTGGAAAATCTTGGACATGCACAGGAGCCGAAATGACTGCGCAAGGTACGCCCAAACGCTTGGCAATGTGACGCTCCATTTGCGTGCCCAGTACCAACTCTGGGTTCAATTCTGCAATGCGCGCTTCGATCTCTAAATAATCATCGCTGATCAAAGCTTCTACGCCATACAGTTTGGCGGCGTCGCGCACCTCGCGGGCAAACTCGCGACTGTAGGTGCCAATGCCCACGACGGTGAAACCCATCTCATCGGCAGCTACTTTGGCCGCAGCCACTGCATGCGTGGCATCGCCAAACACAAACACGCGCTTGTTGGTGAGGTAGGTGGAATCAACGGAGCGTGTGTACCAAGTGGCACGCGATGCGGCTTTGGCCAAGGCAGCTTCAGGATCAAGTCCAGCCAATTGGGCAACTTCACGAACAAAGTCGCGAGTGGCTTTGGTCCCAATGGGAATGGTTTTGGTAAAGGCTTGGCCAAATTGACGCTGCAGCCACTGCGCGCTCAAATTGGCAATTTCGGGATAGAGCACCACATTGAACTGCGCATCTGCCAAGCGTGCAATGTCTGCTGGTGTGGCCGACAAAGGTGCCACCACATTGATCTCAATGCCCATGTCGGTCAGCAGCTTGCGAATTTCTGTCAAGTCATCACGGTGCCTAAAACCCAAAGCGGCAGGGCCCAAAATGTTGCAACGGGGCTTGCTAGTTTGTGTCATCTCAATCTGATCGGCTGGCAAAGCCAAGTTGCGAACCAGTTGGTAAAAAGTTTCTGAGGCGCCCCAGTTTTCTTTGCGCTGATACGAAGGCAATTCCAAAGCGACCACGGGCACAGGTAAGTTCAATGCCTTGCACAAACCACCTGGATCATCTTGAATCAATTCGGCGGTGCACGATGAGCCCACCAACATGGCTTTGGGCAAGAAACGCTCATAGGCTTCGCGGGCTGCAGTTTTAAACAGTTCTGCAGTATCACCACCCAAATCACGCGCTTGAAACGTGGTGTAAGTCACGGGTGGCCGTTTTTGCAAACGCTCAATCATGGTGAACAACAAATCTGCGTACGTATCACCCTGAGGCGCATGCAACACGTAGTGCACATCTTCCATGGCCGTAGCGATGCGCATGGCGCCCACATGGGGAGGTCCTTCATAAGTCCAGAGTGTGAGTTGCATGGCTCTGCTTCCTTTAAGCGGCTAGGCGCATGCGGCGCACCAGAGGACGGGTGAAGAGTTCTGCCAAATCACCGGCTTGGTCAAAACCTTGAATGGGCGTGAACACCAACTCGATGGCCCACTTGGTGGTCATGCCTTCAGACTCCAAGGGGTTGGCCAAGCCCAAGCCGCACACCACCATGTCGGGGTGCAAAGCGCGGCAACGGTCGAGTTGTTTTTCGACGTGTTGCCCTTCCGATAAGAAGGTGCCCTCAGGCAACATGGCCAACTCCATGGCCATGTGCTGACGGTGCAAATAAGGCGTGCCCACTTCCAACAATTTCATGCCCAGTTCGCGAGCTAAAAAGCGCGCCAGAGGAATTTCAAGTTGCGAGTCAGGGAAGAAGAAAATGCTCTTGCCTTCCAAGTGCAACTTGGCACGTGACAAGGAAGCTGCGGCTCTGGCTGTTGGTGCTGCCACTGCGGCATCAAAGCGCTCTTTCGAAACATCAAATGCATTTGCAGCAGATTGCAACCATGCCGTGGTGCCTTCAATACCGAGCGGGAAGGGTGCTGGCAACAAACTGGCACCGCGCGCTTGCAAGGCCTTTGCGGTGTCAGCCAAAAAGGGTTG
>CAIODE010000321.1 GCA_903856875.1 uncultured Burkholderiales bacterium | reverse complement strand
CGCAATTGTGTTTCGTCAGCTTGATCACGGTGCCACACTTTGCGGTCAACCGCTGCTTCCTGTTCGGCCACAGTGAGTACTTTCTCCATGCTGACCATAGCGGTGTTGCAGCGTGAGGCAAACTGGCCGTCTTCGTCGTACACATAGGCAATGCCGCCGCTCATACCGGCTGCAAAATTGCGACCTGTTTTACCCAGCACGGCCACGGTGCCGCCGGTCATGTATTCACAACCGTGGTCGCCCGTGCCTTCCACCACCGCAGTGGCGCCCGACAAACGAACTGCAAAACGCTCGCCGCCCACGCCTGCAAAGAAAGCCTCGCCAGTGGTGGCGCCGTACATCACGGTGTTGCCCACAATGATGTTTTGGCTGGCCACGCCGCGGAACTCCAAACTGGGGCGAACCACAATGCGACCGCCCGACAAACCTTTGCCGGTGTAGTCGTTGGCTTCACCAATGAGGTACAGCGTGATGCCTTTGGCCACAAACGCGCCAAAGGATTGACCACCAGTCCCTTCGAGTTGAATGCGAATGGTGTCGTCAGGCAAACCTTCTGGGTGCACTTTGGTCACCGCGCCTGAAAGCATGGCCCCCACAGAACGGTTGACGTTGCGCGCCACTTCCATGAATTGCACTTTCTCGCCTTTGTCGATGGCAGCGCGACTCTTGGCAATCAGCACGTTGTCCAAGGCTTTGTCTAAGCCGTGGTCTTGAACATCCATGTGGCGACGGGGCACGTCGGCGGGTACATCAGGCACAGCCAGCAAACGGCTGAAATCGAGACCGCTTGATTTCCAGTGCTCGATGCCGTTGCGGGTGTCGAGCAAATCGGCGCGGCCGATCATGTCGTCAAACTTCTTGATGCCCAACTGCGCCATGATTTGACGCACTTCTTCGGCAATGAAGAAGAAGTAGTTGACCACGTGCTCTGGCTTGCCAGAAAACTTTTTACGCAAGGTGGGGTCTTGTGTGGCCACGCCCACAGGGCAAGTGTTGAGGTGGCATTTGCGCATCATGATGCAGCCCTCCACCACCAACGGTGCTGTGGCGAAACCAAACTCGTCTGCGCCCAGCAGTGCGCCAACAGCCACGTCGCGGCCGGTTTTCATTTGACCATCGGCTTGCACACGGATGCGGCCGCGCAAACGGTTCAGCACTAAAGTTTGTTGTGTTTCAGCCAGACCAATTTCCCAAGGGCTGCCAGCGTGCTTGATGGAAGACCAGGGTGATGCGCCAGTGCCGCCATCGTGGCCAGCAATCACCACGTGATCGCTCTTGCACTTGGCAACGCCCGCGGCAATGGTGCCCACGCCAATTTCAGACACCAACTTCACGCTGATGTCGCTGTGCGGTGCCACGTTTTTCAGGTCGTGAATGAGTTGCGCCAAATCTTCGATGGAGTAAATGTCGTGGTGCGGTGGCGGTGAAATCAAACCTACGCCTGGCACAGAGTGACGAAGCTTGCCGATGTAGTCGGACACTTTGCCACCTGGCAATTGACCGCCTTCGCCCGGCTTGGCACCTTGCGCCATTTTGATTTGAATTTGATCGGCGCTGCTGAGGTATTCAGCGGTGACACCGAACCTGCCTGAAGCGACTTGTTTGATGCGTGAACGCAAACTATCGCCATCAAGCAACGGCAAATCAACCTCTACTTGTGCGTCACCAATCACACTCTTGAGTGTTTCGCCTTTTTTGATGGGAATGCCTTTGAGCTCGTTGCGATAGCGAGCAGGATCTTCTCCACCTTCGCCTGTATTGCTTTTGCCACCGATGCGGTTCATCGCAATGGCCAATGTGGCGTGCGCTTCGGTTGAAATCGAACCCAAAGACATGGCGCCTGTTGCAAAGCGTTTGACAATTTCTGATGCGGGCTCAACATCATCAACAGAAATCGCTTTGGTTGGATCAATTTTGAACTCAAACAATCCACGCAAAGTCATGTGACGCCGG
>CAIODE010000320.1 GCA_903856875.1 uncultured Burkholderiales bacterium | reverse complement strand
TTGCCAAAGCTCTAGTGGCTTGAACATTTTGTGCACCACACCACGATCACCCCATAGCACCATGGTATCGCACATGATTTTTTGACTTTGTGCACGGCTTTCCTTGTCGTGGTCCAAATCAATGCCTGCACTGGCCCTGTAATCTTCACAAGCGGTGTGCACTGCAGGCATCAAATCACCTGGCTGATCTGGCTGCAAGTTCATGCTGCGCTCGTACTCGGCCATGGCTTCGGGCTCAATGAAAGAAGTGCCGTGCGAGCCCCAGCCACCCAGCTTGGCGTGCAAGTAATGCAGCACGTTGCCGCCAATCATTTTCTCGGGCAAAGGGCTGGGCTGAATCAGGTGGAACCAGTGGTAGTAGGCCCGTGCAAAATCCATGTCGGTTCGGTTGTACATGTCGAGGGTAGGTGCAATGTCAAGCACGCACAACTTCAACACGCGCGACGGAAAATCAAGCGCTAGGCGGTGTGCAACGCGTCCACCTCGGTCGTGGCCGCACAAAAAGAAAGTGTCCACATTGAGTTGATCAAGTAAGCCCACCACATCTTGCGCCATGGCACGTTTGCTGTAGTTGCTGTGGTCAGCCAAGCCTGGCGCATGTGATGAATCACCATAGCCACGCAAATCGGGCAAGACCAATCGATAGTCATTTTTGAGGGCTTGCGCCACGCGGTGCCACATGACGTGTGTTTGCGGAAAGCCATGCAACAAAACCAAGACTGGCTTGTCCATTTGATTCAGCCAATTGGCAGAAAGGCGCGCGCACACCACCAAACCATTGACATTGAATTGACGTTTTTCAAAGCCGTCAAACCACGTGCTCGAGGCTTCGAATAACGGGTTAGAAAGATCTGAGGGAGATGTACTCATGAGAATATTTTCCAGGTTTTTTAACCCATTGGAGAAACGCCAACCACTTTGGCATGCAGGTAAAACGCAATGACAGCCCACACCGCGATGCCAGCAGCAACTGCAATGAGGGTGGCCGAGAGCTTGGTAACCGGCGCTTGTGCATCACCCGTTGCAAGCAAATGGGCTTCTGCCATGGCGCGATCACGCGCACGCGATGCTTTGAAACTAAAAACAGACCACAGCAAAAATGCGCCAAACAAAATGACATCTGCCACATTGCCATTTGACAACAAATGCGCCAAGGCCCAAACCTTCACGGACAAAACCATGGGATGGCCAAGACGCACTTTGAAGAAATTGCTTGGAATGTGCGCAGCAACCAGCAATATGCTGGCAAACAACATCAGCAGTGCACTGATGTGACGGGTGGCAATGGGCGGCGACCACAGAACGATGGGCTCAAGCCTGGCTTCGCCATAACCTACGATGAGGGCATAAAAACCCACCAGAGACACCAAGGCGGACACCCCTTTGAACGGCTTTTCACCCCAAGCCGCTAAGGTTCTGGTGCGCCAATCGTCAGCAAAAATGCGTGTGGAATGTGCCCCTAAAAACAGAATCAATCCCAAAATCAACCAAGTCATGCTTTTTCCTTCTGTCAAACCGAACATGCATTGTCTAAGAAATTAGCTCTGTCCGCATGTCAACTTTGAACAGGGCCAGGCATTTAAGTGAGAAGGGCCATTTAATCTAGCAGAAAGCCGGGGTGAAACTCCCTACAATCGCCGGATGAATAGCACTGCCCCAACCTTCGACACCCAGCATTTCAAGCAAGCACTCTCGCGCTTTCCCACAGGTGTCTCCATCATTACTGCCCATCAAATGGGCGATGCCAACCCCGCTGATTGGGGACATCAATTTGTAGGGCTCACCGCCAGTTCATTCAACAGCGTCTCTCTGACGCCGCCTTTGGTAGTCTGGAGTTTGGGGCTGAAATCGCGCACTTTACCGTCCTTTCAAAAAGCCTCGCACTATGTGATCAACGTTCTAAGCGAACAGCAATTGGCGCTGTGCCAACAGTTTGCATTTGGTCAAGGTGACAGATTCAAAGGCATCGATTTTGAGCTGGGTTCTGCAGGCCTTCCTATTCTGAAAGGTGCTTTGTCTTGGTTTGAATGCAGCAACCGCAGCCAATACCCTGAAGGTGATCACATTATCT
>CAIODE010000319.1 GCA_903856875.1 uncultured Burkholderiales bacterium | reverse complement strand
CTGGCCATGGTGGGTTATGTGGACGGCGAACTGAGCGCCTCCATTGATTTACAAGCTTTGCATGCCAAGCGATTGCGCCTGTTCGGCGTTTCCAACAAGTTACGCAATGCCGAGCAAAAAGCGGCCTCTATTCCTGGTTTTATGCGAGACATCTGGCCCGCGTTGAACCAAGGCGAATTTCGGCCCTACATCGACCAGGTTTTCCCATTTGACCAATTGGATCAAGCTAAAAACAGCATGCAAGCCAACAAGCATGTTGGCAAAGTCGTTGTGTCGATTCCATAAATTCAGTCACCAAACCTCAACCACCCAAGTAAGGAAAAATAATGTTCAGTCACGTAATGGTCGGTACCAATGATCTAGAAGCCTCTAGAATATTTTATGACGCAGTTTTGAGTACTTTGGGAATTCCATCAGGCGTATTCAATAACGGCACTCGTTATTTCTACCGCACGCCAAAGGGTTCGTTCTCAATCACCAAACCTATCGATGGTCAGCCTGCAACGCATGCCAATGGTGGAACAATTGGATTTCTTGCAGAGACACCAGAGCAGGTGCTTGCTTTTCATGCTGCTGGCGTTGCAAATGGTGGAACTACTTGTGAAGACCCGCCAGGACCCAGAGAAGGGCCATTTGGTTCTTTGAACCTAGCCTATCTTCGCGATCCAGCAGGCAATAAGATTTGCGCCCTGCATCGCCCTCCTAAGCCGGCTCAATAAAAGGCCTTGGTCACGGGCATGCAATTCTATTGTTGGGCATTGCTCGGTGGCCCGCTTTGGGTGCATCAGCACATTGCGCTGTGAATCAGGTTTCACCAGTTCGTTTGGTGGCTATGTCGGCGTTTGCCAGCATGGCTGCTATGCGCATGTGCGACTCGATGTTGGTCGGGTTGGGGCAAGAGTTTGCTGTAACCACAGGCGAAGCATCGGCCGTGATTTCTTATGCCGCAGTGGCTTATGGCGTGTTGCAAATTTTCTATGGCCCCTTGGGCGAGCGCATTGGCAAGCTGCGCGTCATTGGCGCTTCTAGCCTGGTCTGTGCGCTGCTGTGCCTTCTTACTGCATTGGCGCCCAATTTGAATTTGTTGGTGTTGGCACGCGCCGGCATGGGCGCGGCAGCCGCTGGCATCATTCCATTGTCGGTGGCGTGGGTTGGCGATCAAGTTCCCTATGAACAGCGGCAAGAGGCTTTGGCCCGACTGATGGGTGCCACCATCACTGGCATGATGATGGGCCAGTGGTTTGGAGGCTATGCTACTGAGCACTGGACTTGGCGTTATGCGTTTGTGGGTGCGAGTGCCGTGTTTGCGGTGGGGGTGTGGCAGTTGTGGCTGCAATTGAAAACTCAGCCGCGCTTTGTTCCGCCTGCAAATCCATTGCCCCTGTTGCTGTACTGGCAACACATGGCGCGGTTGTTTACCGTGCCGCGAGTGCGGTGGGTGCTGGGGGCTACCCTGGCAGAAGGCGCGTTCGTCATGGGTACCTTGGCTTTTTTGCCCAGCCGCTTGGTCGATCATTTTGGTTTGTCGGTGGCACAGGCTGGTGGCGTGATGGTGATCTATGGCGCATCGGGCTTGGTCTACAGCCATTTTGCTCGACAAAGTCTGGCGCTCTTGGGTGAAAAAGGTTTGGCTTGGTTGGGTGGCGGCTTGATTGTTTTCAGCATGGCCACCCTGGCGTTGGCGAATGAGCCGGCTCTTGCAATTGGCGCATGCACTTTGGCGGGCTTGGGCTTTTACATGATGCACAACACATTGCAAACCCAGGCCACGCAAATGGCGCCACAGGCACGCAGTATGGCGGTCACTTTGTTTGCTTGCACTCTCTTCTTTGGCCAAACCCTAGGCGTTGCTGGCGTGGCACGCAGCCTAGACGCAGGCTGGATGAGCGAAACATTTTTACTCGCAGCCTTAGGAGTTGCCGCGCTGTGCCATGTGATAGCCCTCGGCGGGCAAAAGCGCATCAAAACTCATTGAAATGCAATCTCGTTGGTGTCTTTATTTTGTGGCCTCTAGATGTGTGGCACGAGTTCTTCTCATGCCCCGGGAATGTCAGGGATTCCATGCATGCAATTTTGTCTTTTAATGGGTAACGTAGCCATACGAAATCGATAAAGGAAAACTCCCATGAAGCATGTGTTAATTGTGAAGATAAGTGCAATATTGCTGGTCCTTTCTTGTGCAGCAATTCCATTCAGTGCTTCTGCCCAAAGCTGGGGACCTCGAACCTTGCCTCAACTCAAAGCAGAAGCTCAACGAAGAGCCGATGGTGCTCTGCCACCCGTTGATCATGTAAAGCCTGCAGACATGCGGGAAGCTTTAGCCCAAATCAACTCACTCGAACCAGATGAATGGGCCAAAGCTTTCATCACGATCGGAGACAGGTACATGGTGCAAGCTGAGCAGGCACTGAAAACAAATGCAGATCAGGCCGCACAGTCCTACAAACACGCATGGGAGGTCTACAACGCAGCCAGGTGGCCAACAGAGAATTCTGCGCAAAAGAAATTAGCCTATGAAAAAGCACTGGCAGCATTTGCGCAATACGGAAAATTAATTTCACCACCTGTTGAAATCGTTCGATTTCCCTTTGAAGGCAAGCAAGCCGTGGCCTATTTGCGTCTTCCGAAAGATGTACGACCAGCGCCTTTGATTTTTGCCATCAGTGGTTTGGATACGCGCAAAGAAGACATGGTGGTCACAAATGATTTATTTCTCAAAAATGGCATTGGCATCTTTGCAATAGACCAGCCAGGTACAGGCCAATCACCTTTGAAAATTGACGTAGGCTCCGAAAGGATTTTCAGCGCAGCCCTGGATTTTTTACAAACCCGAAATGATGTAGATGCCAAACGAATTGTGGTTCGCGGTCAAAGCTGGGCTGGTTATTGGGCGGCCATCATGGGCTATACCGAAAAGGATCGGATACGGGGAACGGTGGTGCACGGCGTGGGCATTCATGGTTATTTTTCACCCGAATGGCAAAGCAAAGGCCTCAGCACT
>CAIODE010000318.1 GCA_903856875.1 uncultured Burkholderiales bacterium | reverse complement strand
CTCTTTGCAACAAGCTGGCGGCACGGTCACTTTGCCGGGCTCTAAAAGCATTTCCAATCGGGTGTTGTTGTTGTCTGCATTGTGCGAAGGCAGCACATGGGTGCATGACCTTCTAGATTCCGACGACACGCGCGTCATGTTGACTGCACTGCGCCAATTGGGTTGCGGCGTTGAACCCAAGCTTGGCACAAACAGTGTTTGCATCACAGGCTTGGGGCAGCGCACTTCAAATGGCGCCTCTTCTGTTTTGAAAAAACCCACCGCCCCCATTGAATTTTTCATGGGCAATGCTGGCACCGCCATGCGCCCACTTACCGCCGCATTGGCGGTCATGGGCGGTGACTTCACACTCAAGGGTGTGCCGCGCATGCACGAACGTCCCATTGGTGATTTGGTCGATGCGTTGCGTTTGCTGGGTTGCCACATTGATTATTTGGGCAACCCAGGCTTTCCACCTTTGCGCGTTCTAACCCCACGCTTGCAACTCGATCAGCCCATTCAAGTTCGCGGCGATGTGTCCAGCCAATTCCTCACTGCGCTCTTAATGTCATTGCCCTTGGCCGCGCAAACAGACATCGTGATTGAGGTGGTGGGTGAGCTCATCTCTAAGCCTTACATTGAAATCACTTTGAATTTGTTGTCGCGCTACGGCATTGATGTGAAACGCGACGGCTGGCGGAGCTTCACCATTCCTGCAGGCAGTCATTACAAATCTCCTGGCAAAATTCACGTCGAAGCAGATGCTTCTTCGGCCAGCTACTTCATTGCCTTGGGTGCCATTGCCGCTTCCCAGCAAGCCGTGAGAATTGAAGGCGTCGGCGCATCGTCCATTCAAGGTGACATTCGCTTCATGGAAGCTGCCGCTCAAATGGGCGCGCACATTGAGAGTGGCCCTAACTGCTTAGAAATCAAACGCGGCGCATGGCCCCTCAAGGCTATCGACCTAGATTGCAATCACATTCCAGATGCCGCCATGACCCTCGCTGTGATGGCTTTGTATGCAGATGGCCCCAGCACTTTGCGCAACATTGCCAGCTGGCGAGTGAAAGAAACCGATCGCATTGCGGCCATGGCCAAAGAATCGCGCAAGCTGGGTGCACAGGTCGAAGAAGGCCCCGATTGGCTTCGCATCCACCCATTGCCTGCTGGTCAATGGCGCGCTGCCAGCATTCACACCTACGACGATCACCGCGTGGCCATGTGCTTCTCGTTGGCCGCATTCAATCCAGACCATCAGGCGGTCCGCATTGAAGACCCCAAGTGCGTGGCCAAAACTTTTCCAGATTACTTCGAAGCGCTCTTCTCGCTGAGCCAAACATTGGCTGACCGAATACCCGTCATTTGCATCGACGGCCCCACTGCCTCAGGCAAAGGCACTTTGTCCAGCCTAGTGGCTGAACGTTTGGGCTATCACTACCTAGACTCTGGCGCGCTTTACCGTGTCACGGCCTTTGCAGCATTGCAAGCTGGCTTTAGCTTGGAGCCTGCCCACGAATCAGCGATCGCCGTCTTGGCCGAAAAGCTGCCAGTGCGGTTTGACGGCGACAAAGTCCTGTTGAGTAACCAAGATGTGACCGAAGCCATCCGCAGCGAAGAAGGCGGCATGAACGCCTCCAAGGTCTCCTCTTTGCCG
>CAIODE010000317.1 GCA_903856875.1 uncultured Burkholderiales bacterium | reverse complement strand
TTGTGATCTTGGCTGGTGGCCAGAGCCACCACGTTTTTGCCATCACACATGACAATGAAGCTGGCCTCTTCGCCTTGTAAAAATTCTTCAATCACAACCCGGGGAACAGCCGCGCCATCTGCGCCAGCGTTGTTAACCACACCCAAACTGTTGTCTAGCAACATGAAGTCGATGGCTTCGTGAGCTTCTGCGGCCGTCATGGCCACCACCACACCCTTGCCTGCCGCTAAGCCATCTGCCTTCACAACAATGGGCGCACCCATTTTGTCGACATACGAATGCGCAAGTGCTGCATCCGTGAAGGTTTCATAAAGGGCTGTCGGGATGCCATGGCGATGCATGAAGGCTTTGGAAAAAGCTTTTGAGCTTTCCAATTGCGCGGCTGCTTTGGTGGGTCCAAATATTTTCATGCCATGCGCACGAAACTCATCCACAATACCCGCGGCCAATGGCGCCTCTGGGCCTACCACCGTCAGATCGATTTTTTCTTGTTGCGCCCATTCGCGCAGTGCCCTCACATCGGTGATGGGCACATCGAATAAATTGGGATCGCGCGCCGTGCCGCCATTGCCTGGGGCCACATAAACTTTCTGAATGCGTTCAGATTGCGACAACTTCCACGCCAACGCATGTTCGCGTCCGCCACCACCTACTACCAATACTTTCATCGCTCAAGCCTTATTCAGAAATGGATGCGTTGTGGAAAACGTTTTGCACATCGTCCAAATCTTCCAAGATATCCAAGAGTCTTTGCATTTTGGCAGCATCATCACCTGAAAGGTCAATGCTGTTTTCTGCTCGCATGGTGACTTCAGCCATGTCAGCCATCAACCCTGCTGTTTCAAGCGCGTTTTTAACCGCTTCAAAATCTGCTGTCGACGTGAGAACTTCGATGGCCCCCTCATCGTCGGCAATGACATCTTCTGCGCCGGCTTCTAAAGCCACTTCCATCACTTTGTCTTCTGAGGTGCCGGGCGCAAAAATCAATTGACCGCAATGCTTGAACTGAAAAGCAACAGAGCCTTCAGTGCCCATGTTGCCGCCGTGTTTGCTGAACGCGTGTCGTACTTCTGCCACGGTGCGAACACGGTTGTCGGTCATGGTGTCGACAATGATGGCAGCGCCGCCAATGCCGTAGCCTTCGTAGCGAATTTCCTCGTAGGTCACGCCTTCCAAGTTGCCTGTTGCCTTGTCAATGTTGCGCTTGACGGTATCGGCTGGCATGTTGGCTGCCTTGGCCTTCTCAATGGCCAGGCGCAAACGGGGGTTGGCGGTGGGGTCGCCGCCGCCTGATCTGGCCGCCACCATGATTTCCCGAACCACCCGGGTCCAAATGCGTTGGCGTTTTTCGTCCTGCCTGCCCTTGCGGTGTTGAATATTTGCCCATTTACTGTGGCCAGCCATCTGAAAATCCTTGATGTTGATTTAATCTACAGGGTGAGATTTTACTTTTCAAGTTGAGGGGAACCCTTTTCATGCCAAATCAACTCTTGATTGCTCGCAATCAAACCACAGATTGCCACATTTTGATGGGCATGGCCAATCGCCACGGCCTGATAACGGGGGCTACAGGCACTGGCAAAACGGTCAGTTTGCAAACTTTGGCCGAAAACTTCTCCAATCAAGGCGTTCCTGTCTTCATGGCTGACGTCAAAGGCGATTTGGTCGGCATCAGCCAAACGGGCCACCTGAGCGACAAAATCAAGGGTATTTTGAAAGAGCGGCAACTGGACGAGCCCACACCGCAAAGCTGCCCCACCAGCCTTTGGGATGTTTTTGGCAAACAAGGTCACCCCGTCAGGGCCACCGTTTCCGATATGGGCCCCTTGCTGCTCGGCCGCATGCTGAACCTGAACGACACACAGGCCGGGGTCTTGAATTTGGTCTTCAAAATTGCCGATGACCAAGGCTTGTTGCTATTGGATCTCAAAGACCTGCGCGCCATGCTTCAGCATGTGGGCGAGAATGCCAGCCAATTCACCACCGAATACGGCAATGTGAGTGCGGCCAGTGTGGGCGCCATTCAACGCGGACTCCTAGAAATTGAGAGCCAAGGTGCAGACAAATTTTTTGGCGAGCCCATGCTCAACATCCAAGATTTTTTGCAAACGGATGCCAAGGGCAAAGGCGTGATCAATCTGCTGTGTGCCAGCGAACTCATGAACGCCCCTAGGCTTTATGGCACGTTCTTACTTTGGTTGCTGTCTGAATTGTTTGAGCAGTTGCCAGAGATTGGTGATCCAGAAAAACCCAAATTGGTATTTTTCTTTGATGAGGCGCACTTGCTTTTCAATGAGGCGCCCAAAGTGCTCATTGAACGGATGGAGTTGTTGGTTCGCCTCATTCGCTCAAAAGGCGTCGGCGTTTATTTCGTCACACAAAATCCTTTAGACGTTCCCGAAACTGTCTTAGGGCAGCTGGGCAATCGGGTGCAGCATGCACTTCGAGCATTTACACCCCGCGATCAAAAGGCAGTCAAAGCCACCGCTCAAACCATGCGCGCCAATCCCAGTTTGGACATCGAAAAAGCCATTACCGAATTGGGCGTGGGTGAAGCCTTGGTCAGCTTTCTGGACGAGAAAGGCAGGCCTGGCATCACCCAACAAGCCTTTGTCATAATGCCCGGAAGCCAATTGGGTCCCATCACACCCGAGCAGCGAAAATCTTTGCTTGATAACTCATTGGTCGCTGGCGTTTACGAAAAAACCATTGACCGGGAGTCTGCCTACGAAATCCTGAAAGGGTCACACGCAGTAACATCAAATGAAGCTACACGGAGGGCGCCTGGTAGCAACAACTCAAGCAACCCTGAAGCAGAGAATGAACAAGGCGGCAATGCCCTTTTAGGGGGCCTAGGGGAGGTTTTATTTGGTCGTACAGGGCCTAGGGGGGCCAAACACGATGGCTTGGCCCAAGC
>CAIODE010000316.1 GCA_903856875.1 uncultured Burkholderiales bacterium | reverse complement strand
CATCATTGATTTTTTAGAAATCCAGGCCTACCGCAAAACGCCGGTGGGCCAATTGCCCTACGGCTTGCAAAAAAGGGTCGATCTGGGCCGCGCCTTGGCCATGGAGCCCCGGGTGCTGCTGCTTGATGAGCCCATGGCCGGCATGAACGTGGAAGAAAAACAAGACATGTGCCGTTTCATCTTGGATGTGAACGACGAGTTTGGTTGCACCATTGTGCTCATTGAGCACGACATGAGCGTGGTGATGGACATTTCGGACCGTGTGGTGGTGCTCGATTACGGCAAAAAAATTGGCGATGGCACGCCCGAAGAAGTTCGCAACAACGAAGAAGTGATCAGCGCCTATTTGGGCACTTCACACTAAGCACAAGGACCACACAATGGGATTTTTTCTTGAAACCTTGATTGGCGGCCTGATGGCCGGCATGCTCTATTCTTTGGTGGCCTTGGGCTTTGTGCTCATTTACAAAGCTTCTGGCGTGTTCAACTTTGCGCAGGGTGCCATGGTGCTGTTTGCGGCATTGGCCATGGCTCGTTTTGCCGAATGGATTCCTCTGTATGCCGGCATTAAAAGCCCTGTGGCTGCCAACCTCATCGCCTTTGTTTTGGCGGCTGGGGTGATGTTCATTGTGGCTTGGGTCATTGAATATTTGGTGCTGCGTCATTTGGTGAACCAAGAGGGCACCACGCTCTTAATGGCCACATTGGGCATCACTTACTTTCTTGATGGTGTGGGCCAATCTATTTTTGGCAGTGACATTTACAAAATCGACATCGGCATGCCCAAAGAGCCCTTGATGGTTTTACAAAATGCCTTCGAAGGTGGCCTCATGGTCAACCAAGAAGACATGGTGGCAGCTGCCATTGCGGCTTTCTTGGTTGCGGCACTCAGCATGTTCTTCCAGAAAACAACGACAGGTCGTGCGCTTCGCGCCGTGGCCGACGATCACCAAGCGGCTCAATCGATTGGCATTCCTTTGAACCGTATTTGGGTCATTGTGTGGTGTGTGGCCGGCATTGTGGCCTTGGTGGCCGGCATGATTTGGGGCTCCAAATTGGGCGTGCAATTCTCTTTGTCGTCCATTGCGCTGAGAGCATTGCCGGTGGTGATTTTGGGCGGTTTAACTTCCGTGCCTGGCGCCATCATTGGGGGCCTCATCATTGGTGTGGGCGAGAAGTTGTCAGAAGTTTTCTTGGGCCCTTATGTGGGTGGTGGCATTGAAATTTGGTTTGCCTATGTGCTGGCCTTGGGTTTCTTGCTGGTTCGCCCTCAAGGTTTGTTCGGTGAAAAGATCATCGATCGCGTTTAAGTAAAAACGCAAACACTGAACATTCACGATCGCAGAAAGAATTTATGTTTTACAGAGAAAACGGCCAATTCAAAACCAGCTACAAAGCTGACCAGCAAATCTTTCCCATCGCGCAAGACCGTTGGGGCGTATTGATACTCATTGCCTTTTCATTTCTCGCTGTGCCATTCTTAGCAGACGAATACATGATGCGCGCCATTCTGATTCCTTTCCTCATTTTGGCGCTCGCCGCATTGGGTGTGAACATCTTGGTGGGCTATTGCGGACAGATTTCTTTGGGCTCGGGCGCGTTCATGGCGGTGGGTGCCTATGCAGCCTTCAATTGCTGGGTTCGCTTAGAAGGCATACCTTTGATCGCCGCATTGTTAGTGGGTGGATTTTTTGCCACGCTTGTGGGTATCTTCTTTGGCATCCCCAGTTTGCGTGTGAAGGGTTTGTATTTGTCTGTGGCCACTTTGGCGGCGCAGTTCTTTTGCGATTGGGCTTTCCTGCGCATCAATTGGTTTACCAACAACTCTGCTTCTGGCACAGCTTCTGTGTCTAACCTCAATGCGTTTGGATTTGACATCGTCACACCCTTGCAGAAATACATATTTTGTTTAAGTGTCTTGGTGGTGTTTGGCGTGTTGGCCAAAAACCTGGTGCGCGGTGCCATTGGCCGTGAGTGGATGGCCATTCGCGACATGGACGTGGCCGCAGCCGTCATTGGCATTCGGCCCATGTATGCCAAGCTCAGCGCGTTTGCAGTGAGCTCTTTCATTGTGGGTGTGGCTGGCGCTTTGTGGGCCTTCATTCACTTGGGTTCTTGGGAGCCTGCAGCGTTTTCAGTAGACCGTTCATTCCAATTGTTGTTCATGGTGATCTTGGGCGGCATGGGCTCCATCATGGGCAGTTTCTTTGGTGCAGCCTTCATTGTGGTCTTGCCCATTGCGATCAATATTTTTCTACCTCTTTTAGGCTCACTCGTGGGCATTGAGGTTGGCACTGCAGCCCTCACACACGCAGAGCAAATTATTTTTGGTGCGTTGATTGTGTGGTTCCTGATTATGGAGCCCCATGGCCTGGCCAAATTGTGGAGTGTGGGCAAGCAAAAAATGCGTGTCTGGCCTTTCCCACACTGAGTTCATTGCAATCATTTTTTTCCAGAGTTTTTTCAGCAGTTCTTTTTTAATTTTTTCAACAGGAGACAAACCATGAAGCTTCGTCAACTCGTTCTTGCTGCATCGGTGGTGGCTGCGGCCGCTTCCAGCGCGCTGGTCAGCACTGCCGCTTTTGCCGCAGACGCTAAAGAACAATTCTTTCCCGTGTTGCCATACCGCACCGGCGCCTATGCACCGAATGGTGTGCCATGGGCCAACGGTTATTCCGACTATTTGAGATTGATCAACTCACGCGATGGCGGTATCAATGGCGTGAAGATCACTTACGAAGAGTGCGACACAGCCTACGCCACAGACCGCGGTGTCGAGTGCTACGAGCGCCTGAAAGGCAAAGCACAAGGTGCGATTTTTCAGCCCCTTTCAACCGGCATTACGTTTGCAATGACTGAAAAAGCCCCTGCAGACAAGAACCCCTTGATCACTGGCGGCTATGGCCGCTCAGAGTCCAGCGACGGTGGCGTGTTCAAGTGGAACTTCCCCTTGATGGGCACCTATTGGTCTGGCGCTGACATCATCATGCAATTCATTACCAAAAAAGAAAATGGCAATTTGAAGGGCAAGAAAATTGCGTTGGTCTATCACGACAGCCCATACGGCAAAGAGCCTATTCCTTTGTTGCAAGAACGCGCCAAGATGCAAGGCTATGACCTTCAACTCTTGCCCGTCACGGCACCTGGCGTAGAGCAAAAAGCCACTTGGTTGCAAATTCGCCAAGCGCGCCCTGACTATGTGTTGCTGTGGGGTTGGGGTGTGATGAACTCCGCTGCTTTGAAAGAAGCTGTGGCCACAGGTTATCCCCGCGAGAAGATGTATGGCGTGTGGTGGTCGGCTGCAGAGCCCGATGTCAAAGACGTGGGTGAAGCCGCCAAAGGTTACAGCGGCTTGGTGGCAACAGGCCTTGGTGGCAAAGCGATTGAAGACGTGAAGAAGTTTGTGCACGACAAGAAGCAAGGCACTGGCCCTGCTGATGAAGTGGGCACTACTTTGTACAACCGTGGTTTGGTCAGCGCTGCTTTGGCAGTTGAGGGTGTACGCGCTGCACAAGATCGCTTTGGGAAAGGCAAAGTGATGAATGGCGACCAAATCCGTTGGGGTCTGGAAAACCTGAACATGGACGACAAGAATTTGAAGAAATTGGGCCTTGACTCACTCATGAAACCCCTGAGTACTTCATGCCTTGACCACGAAGGTTCACGCTCAGCCCGCATGCACTCTTGGGATGGCAAGAAATGGAACTATGTATCTGACTGGATTGAGGCTGACACAGCCATCATCAAACCACTGGTGAAACAATTCGCCGACAAATATGCCGCAGAAAGAAAACTGACACGCCGCACACCTGCGGATTGCCAGTCTTAATCTGAACCGTGAGCGGGTGGTATTTTCAAATGCCGCCCCTCCACGTCAAACCTGCGTGCAGGTTTGACGTGGAGTTTGAAATTCATTGAGCAGGGTCATCATGGACGCTAAAAATATTGTTCTCAACGTCAATGGCATTGAAGTCATTTACAACCACGTGATCTTGGTTTTAAAAGGCGTTTCATTGCAAGTGCCACAAGGCAAGATCGTGGCCTTGCTCGGTGGCAACGGCGCCGGCAAAACCACTACTTTGCGTGCAGTGTCTAATCTGTTGCAGGGAGAGCGTGGCGCGGTGACCAAAGGCTCGATTGAGCTGCGCGGAGAGCGCATTGAAAACCTAACGCCTGCCGATTTGGTGCAGCGCGGTGTCGTGCAGGTTATGGAAGGGCGTCACTGCTTTGCCCACCTCACCATTGAAGAAAATTTGCTCACAGGTTCTTACACCCGAAAAGACAAAGGCGAAATTGCTGCCAATTTAGAAAAGGTGTACAACTATTTTCCGCGTCTTAAAATGCGCCGCACTTCCCAAGCCGCTTACACCTCCGGTGGCGAGCAGCAAATGTGCGCCATTGGCCGCGCCCTCATGACGCAACCCAGCATGGTGCTGTTAGACGAGCCCTCCATGGGCTTGGCACCTCAAATTGTGGAAGAGGTGTTCAACATCGTGCGCGATTTGAACACCAAAGAAAAAGTTACTTTCTTGTTGGCCGAACAAAATACCAACATGGCTTTGCGCTATTCCGACTACGGCTACATCATGGAAAGCGGCCGCATTGTGATGGATGGTGCGGCCCAAGAGTTGGCCAGCAACGAAGACGTCAAAGAGTTTTACCTTGGCATGGGCGGTGGTGAGCGCAAGAGCTTCAAAGATGTGAAGAGCTACAAACGACGCAAACGGTGGTTGGCTTAATTTTTTCCAATCACATTCAAAGGAATTTATGAATACGCACATGGATGCTCTGGAAACTCGCGACCCTGCAGCGCGCGAGGCGGCTTTGTTGGCGGCATTGCCTGCGCAAATTGCAAACGCTCAAAAAAATGCCTCTGCTTTCGTAGAAATTTTAAAAAACATCCGTGCGGCTGACATCACATCGCGCGCCGCACTGGCCAAGTTGCCTGTGATTCGCAAAT
>CAIODE010000315.1 GCA_903856875.1 uncultured Burkholderiales bacterium | reverse complement strand
GCGGCAAAGTGGTGGCGGCCAACAAAGGTGAAGTGGCCAGCATTGTGGGTGATGGCATCCACACTGTTGAACAACTCATCGAAATCCAAATCAATTCTGACCCACGCCGCGGCGAAGAAGAAGATTTCCCACTTGACACCATTCGCCTCAAAGATCACACCACGGCTGTGCTTGAGCTCAAACGTCAAGGTTTGTCGGGTCAAAGTGTTCCTGAAAAAGACCGCCATGTGGTGGTCATGCGCATCGGCAACATGGCCATCGATGTCACCGATCTGGTTCACCCCGATGTGGCCGAATTGGCGGCACTTGCTGCCCGCATTGTGGGCTTGGACATCGCTGGGGTTGATCTGGTTGCACAAGATATTTCCAAACCCATGAAGGCGCAAGGCGCAGCCATCGTTGAAGTCAATGCTGGCCCGGGCCTTCTCATGCACTTAAAGCCTGCCACTGGCGAAGCCAGGCCTGTGGGCCAAGCAATTGCCGCACATTTGTTTGCAGAAAATTCCGAGCCTCGCATTCCGGTCGTTGGCCTCATTGGTCAAGAAAACACCACAGGCACCAGCCATCTCATTGCATGGCTGTTGCACCTGCAAGGCATGCAAACCGGCCTCTCCTCCGCCAAAGGCTTGTTTTTAGGCCAACGTTGCTTAAACGCCCAAAGCGGCATGGAATGGGAATCCGCCCAACGTCTGCTCATCAATCGATCCGTTCAAGCAGCCGTCTTTGAAACCACGGCCAGGCACTTGTTAGCCGAGGGACTGCCCTACGACCGCTGCCAAGTGGGCGTCATCACCTCCATGCCCAAAGCTGCGGGCCTTGAAGATTTGTACATTCACAGTGACGAACAAATGCCCAATGTGGTCAGAACGCAAATGGACGTCGTGTTATCCCAAGGCATGGCCGTGCTGAACGCTGAAGACGATGAAGTTGCCAATCTTGCGCAGTTCTGCGATGGCGAAGTCACTTATTTCGCCAGCTCTGCAGACCACCCCCGCATCGTTCAACACCGCAGTGAAAACGGACGCGTGGTTTTCTGGCGCAAAAATCATTTGGTCTTGGCCCAAGGCGCGCATGAAATCGAAGCCTTGAATCGCCAGTTGCCTGCCATTGACAAAGTCTTCAAAAACAAGCACCTCAAATGCATGGAAGTCTTAGCAGCCTCCGCTGCTGCATGGGCTCTTGGAATTCAAACCGATCTCATCCGAGCGGGCATTAAAAGTTTTGGTCAAAGCCCAGGCGCTCACTGAGCCGTTGCTGACTGCCAATCCATTCAAATCAAGACTGCAAGACGCGCTTCAATCAGGATAAAGTTTCATGGAAGTTTCTAGAATTCGAGCTTTGCGGGGGCCCAATCTATGGAGCCGTCAAACCACCATCGAAGCCATTGTGAGTTGCGAGCCTCAAGAGCGGGAGATGATGCCCGGCAATGAGTTTGAAAAACAATTAAGACGCATTTTCCCGGCGGTAGGACCGCTGGAAGGCTCACGCCCTGGTCAACCCGCCAGCATGGCGCATGCACTGGAAAAAATCACACTGAGTCTGCAAAACCAAGCCGGTTGCCCCATCACTTTCAGCCGCACAACGGCCACCGAAGAAGAAGGCGTCTACCAAGTCGTTGTGCAATACACCGAGGAAGCTGTAGGCAGATTGGCTCTGGCTTGGGCTGAAAAACTTTGCCTGTCAGTGAAAACGCAAACGGCCTTCGACTTAAACCAAGCCCTCACTGAGTTGCGTGATTTGGACGAAGATGTTCGCCTCGGACCGTCCACGGGTTCCATTGTGGACGCCGCAGTTCTCAAAGGCATCCCCTACCGTCGCCTCACTGAAGGCAGCATGGTTCAATTTGGCTGGGGCAGCAAGCAGCGTCGCATACAAGCTGCAGAAACAGATACCACCAGTGCCATTGCCGAATCCATTGCGCAAGATAAAGATCTCACCAAGTCCTTGCTGTTAGCAGCAGGCGTGCCAGTCCCCATTGGACGTCCCGCCAAAAATTTAGAAGATGCTTGGCAAATTGCACTCAGCATTGGACTTCCCATTGTGGTCAAACCCCAAGATGGCAACCAAGGCAAAGGCGTCACAGTCAACATCGTTGAGCGCGAATTGTTTAACCAAGCTTACGAAACAGCAGCGCGCTATGGTGAGGTTTTGGTCGAAAAATTCTTGCCTGGCAGTGACTACCGCTTGTTGGTCGTTGGCAACAAATTGATTGCGGCTGCCAGACGTGAGCCACCCTTGGTCGTTGGTGATGGCATCCATACCGTCAAGGAGCTGGTTGACAAAGTCAATGCAGATCCGCGCCGTGGCGATGGCCACTCTACTTCCTTGACCAAAATCAAGTTCGATGACATCGCCATCGGCCGCTTGAAGTTACAAGACTTGGAACCGAATTCAGTGGCTGAAAAAGGTCGCCGCGTCATTTTGCGCAACAACGCCAACTTGTCTACGGGCGGCACAGCCACCGATGTCACAGACGATGTTCACGCCGAAGTGGCTGCGAGGGTCGTGGTTGCAGCCCAAATGGTGGGCGTTGACATTTGTGGTGTAGACGTAGTTTGTGAGTCAGTTCTCAAGCCTTTAGAAGAACAAAATGGCGGCATTGTGGAAGTCAATGCGGCCCCAGGTCTGCGCATGCACATCAGTCCTTCGTTTGGCAAAGGTCGAAATATTGGCAAAGCAATCATTGACTACATGTACCCCAACGGCGACAACGGTCGCATTCCTGTCATTGCAGTCACCGGCACCAATGGCAAGACAACCACCGTGCGACTGACGGCTCATTTGCTCAAAGCCAATCAACTTCGCGTGGGCATGACCAACACCGACGGTGTGTATGTCAACGGCCGTCAAATTGACGATGGCGATTGCAGTGGCCCGCGCAGTGCGCGCAATGTACTGATGCACCCAGATGTCGATGCCGCTGTGTTTGAAACAGCTCGAGGTGGCTTGCTGCGAGAAGGATTGGCCTTTGATCGTTGCCAAGTTGCCATCGTTACCAACATCGGCTCAGGTGATCACTTAGGCCTGAACTACATCACCACAGTAGAAGATTTGTCAGTCTTAAAGCGAGTGGTTGTGTTGAATGTCGCCAGCGACGGCATGGCAGTCTTGAATGCAACCGACCCTCAGGTGGCCATGATGGCCAGGATGTGTCCTGGTGATGTCACATTCTTTGCACTCGATGCACACCATCCTGTCTTAGCCACTCACCGCGCTCAAGGCAAGCGAGTGGTTTACACAGAAAATAGCAACATAGTGGCGCAACAAGGCAAGAAGTACTTTCGCATTCCACTCAGTGATGTCCCCCTGACTCGCCAGGGACAAATTGGTTTTCAAACTGAAAATGTCATGGCTGCAGTGGCTGCGGCATGGGCAGTCAATGTGCCATGGGAGACCATCGCACTGGGCTTGTCTACATTCATCAGTGACATTCAAGGCGTGCCAGGCCGGTTCAATGTATTTGATTACAAGGGCGCCACTTTGATTGCGGACTACGGCCACAACCCCGATGCCATTCAAGCTTTGGTTCAAGCGGTTGACAACATGCCCGCACAAAAGCGGGTGGTGGTCATCAGTGGGGCGGGCGATCGACGCGATCAAGACATTCGCGACCAAACTCAAATTTTGGGCACAGCCTTTGACGAAGTCATTTTGTACCAAGATGCTTGCCAACGCGGCCGCAGCGATGGCGAAGTGATTCAACTGCTTCGCGATGGCCTTCATGGCGCAGTCAGAACCCAATATGTTCAAGACATTCAGGGCGAGTTTAATGCCATTGATACCGCACTGGCTCGCCTCTCTGCTGGAGACTTATGCTTGATCTTGATTGACCAGATTGAAGCTGCTCTTGCCTACATTCAAGGCAAGGTGAATGAAAGTCAATTGACCTCAGCCAAGTAACCAGACGCCAGTGCAAGTTGCTACAAAAGTGGCAACCCATTGCAGCCATCTCGTCCAAGTCGGTTCTTGATTTTCAATGTGAAGATGCATCTGTCGTCCTAAGCCGACAGACAATCCAAATGAAATCAACAAGCCCAGTGCATTCACTGGAATGTTTTCAGACCAGAAGTTAAATATGACGGCACTGACCAGCAGACTCACGCTGAAGTGAATGAGAAAAATGGCGTAAGAAGCTTTCGATAACGCTCGAATCCATTGCAACTTGATAACCCTAATGGGTTTGCAATCAGTTGCCTCATACCAAGCTAGTAAAGCCGCAGTTAACACAGACACCAGCATTCTGATTCTGGGTTGGTAAGCTGTTGCAATAGCACCCAAAATCAAAATC
>CAIODE010000314.1 GCA_903856875.1 uncultured Burkholderiales bacterium | reverse complement strand
GCTCACGCCATCCGAAAAGGTTATGCGCAAGTAATTGCACAAGCAATCTCACAAGCAATTTTTCAAGCACAACGCCATGGTGATGAACGCATTGGAATCCCCCTCGACACGCCCGTATCTCATTCGGGCGATGTACGAGTGGTGTACCGATCACTCGTTCACACCTTACGTGGCTGTGAAGGTCGATGCCTCGGTTCAAGTGCCCCGTGAGTTTGTGCAAGGTGGCGAAATTGTTTTGAACATCAGTTTCGATGCCACCAGCTCGCTCCAATTGGGCAATGAATTCATTGAATTCAAAGCCCGGTTTGGCGGAAAGCCGTGCGACATCATGGTGCCCATCCACCGTGTGATGGCCATTTATGCGCGCGAAAATGGGCAAGGCATGTCATTCCCCGTCACTGACTCTCCGTTGGGAACCACAGTGGTGGGCATGGACAAGTTGTACAAAGTGCCTGATGCAACTGAATCGACAGATGCGTCCGATAAGCCTGTGCCACCTCAGCCAACGCGCCCAACCCTGACCAGAGTTAAATAAGCGCTTTCAAATACTGAGTGTGCCAGTGAAAAACTGCGATTATTGAATTACAATTCAGCCCGTGCCGCTTTAGCTCAGTTGGTAGAGCAACCGCCTTGTAAGCGGTAGGTCGTCAGTTCGAATCCGACAAGCGGCACCATTTAAAAAATCCAGCCATCAGGTTGGTTTTTTTTCGCCTATGACTTCTTCAGCGCTGATTTTGAAGTATTTTGAGGCGAATTTTCTCAACGCTGTGTCCATGGCTCTTCAGATGTGCCTGGAGGGCGGGCAGCATTTGGCGCAGTTTGGCTGCGGCCGCATTGGAGTTCACCAAAAGGCACCATTCTGTGCCGTCAATCGGCCCGGCTTGAATGGCATTTCGCAAGGGTCCTGGGATCAGGTTTTGCAGAGATTTGAGACGAAGGCTGGACTCCCGGGTGAGCTCAGTCAAGCGCGCCAAACTGGGCGATTCTTGTGCCGCTTCCATGAGGGTGAGGGCCTGATTGATTTTTGCCATCCCTGCATTATGCGAGAGCCCTGATCATCTGCGGGAAAATTCGGCCATCTGCCTGCGCTCAGCAGTTAAAATGTTGCGTTCACTTGTGCCTTGTGCGCATGTACTTTTGAATCCACTTTAAGACAGGATTTGCGGGCTGTTCTTTGCATTTTTGGCAAATTCAGACTCGGATCAACATGGCGATCAATTTTCTGACCCAAATTTTCGGCAGTCGCAACGACCGCTTGATCAAGCAATACCGCAAAACTGTGGTGCTCATCAATGCGCTGGAAGCCAAATACGAAGCCTTAAGCGACGAACAATTGCGCGCTAAAACAGATGAGTTTCGAGCTCGCGTTGCGCAAGGTGAGGCATTGGACACTATTTTGCCTGAAGCATTTGCGGTGGTTCGTGAGGGCTCAAAGCGTGTCATGAAGATGCGGCACTTCGACGTCCAAATGCTAGGCGGCATTTCTTTGCACCAGGGCAAAATTTCCGAAATGGGCACTGGTGAAGGCAAAACTTTAACGGCCACATTGGCGGTGTATCTGAATGCCTTGACCAACAAAGGCATGCATGTGGTCACGGTCAATGATTACCTTGCCAGTCGCGATGCCAAATGGATGGGCAAGCTCTACAACTTCCTTGGCATGAGTGTGGGGGTGAACTTGTCCCAACTCTCACGTGAAGAAAAGCAGGCCGCTTACAACGCCGACATCACTTACGGCACCAACAACGAATTTGGTTTCGACTATCTGCGCGACAACATGGTCTATGAAGCCAAAGACCGTGTACAGCGCGGCCTCAACTATGCCATCGTTGACGAGGTCGATTCCATTTTGATTGACGAGGCACGCACGCCCCTCATCATCAGTGGCCAAGCCGACGATCACACGGCACAATACCAAGCCATGAACCAAGTGGTGCCGACGCTGACTCGCCAAGAAGGCGAAGCAGATCCTCGCACCGGTGAGGGCGTCACCAAGCCAGGCGATTTCACGGTCGATGAAAAATCACACCAAGTGTTCTTGACCGAACAAGGACACGAAAAAGCCGAAAGTATTTTGGCCAGCGCGGGCCTCATTCCTGAAGGTGCAAGCCTTTACGATCCTGCCAACATTGCGCTCATGCACCACCTGACGGCGGCCTTGCGCGCCAACCACATCTATCATCGCGATCAGCACTATGTGGTGCAAGAAGGCGAGATCGTCATTGTCGATGAATTCACCGGACGTCTCATGACGGGCCGCCGCTGGAGCGATGGTTTGCACCAAGCCGTTGAAGCCAAAGAAGGCGTGGCCATTCAGGCTGAAAACCAAACCATGGCCTCCATCACCTTCCAAAACTATTTCCGGTTGTACGGGAAACTGGGCGGCATGACAGGTACGGCCGACACCGAAGCCTACGAGTTCCAAGAAATTTATGGCTTGGAAACGGTGGTCATACCACCCAATCGCATTAGCCGACGCGAAGACCAACTAGACCGCGTCTATAAATCCGCCAAAGAAAAATACGACGCGGCCATTGACGACATTCGAGAATGTTACGAGCGGGGTCAGCCCGTTTTGGTGGGCACCACGTCCATTGAAAACTCAGAACTTATTTCTGAGATGCTTACCAAAACCAAGCTGCCGCATCAAGTTTTGAATGCCAAGCAACATGCACGAGAGGCCGACATCGTTGCCCAAGCGGGGCGTCCTGGCATGATCACGATCGCCACCAACATGGCAGGCCGCGGCACTGATATTGTGCTGGGCGGTAACATTGAAAAAGACATTCAGGCCGTTGAGTCCGATGAAAGTTCGACCCCAGAAGAGCGTCAATTTCAAGTGACTGCCTTGCGCACAGAGTGGCTTGCTGTGCATGAACAAGTCAAGTCTTTGGGTGGCCTTCGAATCATTGCTACTGAGCGTCATGAGTCACGCCGCATTGACAACCAATTGCGCGGCCGTTCAGGTCGACAGGGTGACCCAGGCTCTTCACGTTTCTACTTGAGCCTAGACGATCCCCTCATGCGCATTTTTGCAGGTGACCGTGTGCGTGCCATCATGGACCGTCTCAAAATGCCTGAAGGTGAAGCCATTGAAGCTGGCATGGTCACACGCAGCATTGAAAGTGCGCAACGCAAAGTGGAAGCCCGCAACTTTGACACCCGCAAACAATTGCTTGAATACGATGATGTGTCCAACGATCAGCGCAAGGTCATTTACCAACAGCGCAACGATATCCTAGATGCCGCCGAATTGGATGGGCAAATAACGTCCTTGCGCGAAGGCAGTTTCACTGATTTGGTTCGACAGTATGTGCCCGAAGAAACTGTAGAAGAGCAGTGGGACTTGTTGGGCTTAGAGCGCGTGCTTCAAGACGAATGGCAAATTGAATTGCCGCTTCGCGAAAAAGTAGCGACTGCCACGGCCATCACAGACGAAGAAATTCTGGAAATGGTTTTGGCTGCAGCCAACCATGCATTCAAAGTGAAGCTAGATGCGGTGGGTGTTGAAAACTTTGTGCCCTTTGAACGAGTCGTTTTGTTGCAAAGCATCGATACCCAATGGCGCGAACACCTGAGTTCTTTGGATTATTTGCGCCAAGGCATTCATTTGCGTGGTTATGCGCAAAAGCAACCTAAGCAAGAATACAAACGAGAAGCGTTTGAACTCTTCGGCCAATTGCTCGACTCTGTTAAAAACGAAGTCACACGCGTTTTGATGAATGTGAAAATTGAATCGAGTGAGCAAATTGGCGAGGCAGCACAAGTGTTGGAAGAGCGTGCAGAAAATATCAGCAACGTGACCTACACCGCGCCTGATGAGCAAGGCCAGCAACAAACGCAAGCTGAATTTCAAAGCACACTCCTAGCGCCTGTGGGCCGCAACGAAGCCTGCCCTTGCGGCAGCGGTAAGAAATACAAGTTCTGCCACGGCAAATTGGCATAAGAGGTTTTCATGACAGTGAATCTTCAAGCCCCCAACCCCGACCAGGTCTTGGCCGTTCCGGGTGTCCGCTTAGGCATTGCACAAGCTGGCGTTCGCAAAGTGGGGCGCAAAGACCTCACTGTTATTTTGCTAGATGAAGGCAGCGCTGTGTCGGGCGTCTTTACGCAAAACCGCTATTGCGCCGCGCCTGTTCAAGTTTGTCGTGAGCACTTGAAACAAGTCAATCCTTCACAAGCTGACACACAGGTTCGTGCTTTGATCATCAACACGGGCAACGCCAATGCGGGCACGGGTACCAAAGGCTTGGCCGATGCGCGCGCCACTGCACAAGCGCTGGCACTTTTGCTCAAAGTGAAACCTCAGCAAGTGTTGCCGTTCTCCACTGGCGTGATCATGGAAAACTTGCCTGTCGATCGCATTGTGACGGGTATGCCCGCTGCCATTGCCGATGCGCAAGCAAAGCATTGGACCAAGGCGGCTGAGGGCATCATGACCACCGACACCGTGCCCAAGGCATTCAGTGCGCAAGTGGTGCTCTCAGGTCAGACCGTCACCATCACTGGCATTAGCAAAGGTGCTGGCATGATTCGTCCCAACATGGCGACCATGCTAGGTTTCTTGGCCACCGATGCCAACATCGACTCCGCATTGTTGCCAGCCTTGGCCACTGACTTGGCCAACGCCTCCTTCAATCGCATCACCATCGATGGGGACACTTCAACCAACGATTCCTTTATCGTGATGGCCACGCGCAAAGCGGCGCACCCTGTCATTTCATCTTGGGATTCGGCAGATGGCAAAGCCCTTCGCAATGCACTCATGGACGTGGCTCAAAAGTTGGCGCACGCCATTGTGCGAGACGGTGAAGGCGCCACCAAGTTAATCACCATTCGCGTTGAAGGTGGCAAAACTGTTGACGAATGTCTTTTGGCCGCCTATGCCATTGCGCATTCGCCCTTGGTCAAAACAGCCTTCTTTGCCAGCGACCCCAACTTAGGGCGCATATTGGCGGCTGTTGGCTATGCCGGCATTCATGACCTCGATCAAGACTTGATTGGTTTGTATTTAGACGACGTCTGTGTGGTTCAAAACGGGGGGCGCAACCCAGCCTACCAAGAAGCCGATGGTCAGCGTGTCATGAAGCAAAGTGAAATCACCATCAAAGTGCTACTCGGACGCGGCCAAGCCATTGACACGGTTTGGACCTGCGATTTAAGCCACGACTATGTGTCCATCAACGCAGACTATCGATCATGAGCGCCGCCATTGAAAAACTATTAGAACGCGCTGTGCTCATCATGGAGCGCATTGAACGCATATTGCCGCAGCCTTTAAGTGAGCCCGATTGGAAAGAAGCCATTGCGTGGCGCTATCGCAAGCGCGCATCTGGCCATGGTGTCTTAGAAGCGGTGCGCCATGTGTCAGACATGAAGCTGGCTGACTTGCAAGAAATTGATGGACAGAAAGAAAAGTTGCAACAAAACACCTTGCAATTTGTCAAAGGCTTGCCTGCCAACAATGTGCTCCTCACAGGTTCTCGCGGCACCGGTAAATCTTCCTTGATCAAAGCTTGTTTGAATGCTTATGCATCACAAGGTTTGCGTCTCATTGAAGTCGACAAAGAAGACTTGACCGATTTGCCCGACATTGTCGATGTGGTCTCTGCTAGGCCAGAAAAGTTCATCATCTTTTGTGACGACCTCAGCTTTGAAGATGGTGAAGGTGGCTACAAAGCTTTGAAATCCATTCTCGATGGTTCTGTGGCTGCATCGACACCCAATGTGCTCATCTATGCCACCAGCAACCGTCGCCACTTGTTGCCTGAGCACATGAAGGACAACCTCACCTACACACACACCGAAGACGGTGAGGTGCATCCAGGCGAAGTCATTGAAGAGAAAATTTCTTTGTCTGAACGCTTTGGGTTGTGGATCAGTTTCTACCCCTTCTCTCAAGAAGAATACCTCACCATCGTGGCGCAATGGTTGCGCTCTTTGGGTGCCAGCGAAGCTGTTGTCCAAGCCTCCGGGCCTGAATCACTGGTCTGGGCCCTTGAGCGCGGCTCGCGCAGTGGCCGTGTGGCGTATCAGTTTGCGCGCGATTGTGTGGGGCGCATGGGGCAGGGC
>CAIODE010000313.1 GCA_903856875.1 uncultured Burkholderiales bacterium | reverse complement strand
GCAGGCACCACCCATGCCGATCCTTGAATCAATTTGCTTTGATCGACAATTTGCGACATGGCCACAAAACCAATTTGGGCGTTTTCAGTTTCAACATATTGAAAAGCTTGGTTGATGTTTTCACCCTGAACAAGTTTGGAAAGAAGTTCATTCAAAAGGCCCAACTTGTTGAGGGTCTCCATGGCAGCTGCGCCATAAGGAGCCAATTTGGGATTGGCAATGGCCAACTTTTGAAATTGACCCACTTTCAAAATCTGACCTTGCTGATCGACCAAGTTAGGCTTTCGACTCCAAAGTACCAATTTGCCCATGGCGTAGGTAAAGCTAGAACCAGGCACACCCAAGGCCTCTTTTTCGAGCTTGGATGGCGTTTCACGATCGGCGGCCACGAGGATCTGAAAGGGCCCGCCGTTCTTGATTTGGGCATAAAAACCACCGGTAGAGCCAAATGACAGTCGAACTTTGTGACCTGACTCGATTTCAAAGTTTTGCACAATTTTGCGCATCGGCACACTGAAATTGGAGGCTACGGCCACTATGACCTCAGCGGCATGGGCTGGCACATAGCTGAACAGAAAAAACCCCACACATAACATGGGGGGCATAAGGATATGAAGAAACGATCGTTGGAATAAACTCAGCATGTCTGAAATAATAACGCCTCACATCTTATTTAACTGAGCAAATTATTTGATTTGCTTCAACGCTAGTCACTATGAAAATTGCTTTTCCCCTGGCTTTAAGCCTTTTTTGCGCTGTATCGACTGCGCATGCACAAACTCAATCTCCAGATCCCTTGCAAGTTCGCAGCTGGGCTGCCGGGTGTGCCAACTGTCATGGCACCAACGGGCGCGCAGAAGCAGGCATGGCAGCACTGGCAGGAGTTGACAAAGACGTGATCGTCCAAAAAATGCAAGATTACAAGAACGGACGCACGCCAGGAACCATCATGCACCAACTCTCCAAAGGCTATAGTGACGCGCAAATTGTGGCCATCGCAGCTTTCTTCGCCTCACAGAAAAAATAAGGAGCTGCCATGAAACGTCGTCAATTTATTCAAGGTGCTGGCACAGGCTCAGCTTTAGGCGCCATGGGCTTGATCTCAGGTTGTGCCTCTATTGGCTCAAACAGCAGCGCTAAAGTAGTGGTGGTGGGTGGCGGCTATGGTGGCGCCACAGCAGCCAAATATGTGCGCATGTGGTCAAACTATGGCATTGACGTGACCCTTATTGAGCCCAGCCCTAACTTTATTTCTTGCCCCATTTCCAACCTTGTCATTGGCGGAAGCAAGACCATGGCCGACGTCACAACGTCCTACGACAACCTGGTCAAAAGGCATGGCGTCAAACTGGTCAAAGACTATGTGACTCAAATCGATCCAGAAAAACGGCTGGTGAAATTAGCGGGTGGCTCTGAGATTTCATACGATCGTTTAATCCTTTCCCCTGGAGTTGACTTCATGTTCGACTCATTGCCAGGCTTGAAACAAGCAGGCGCTCAAGACAAGGTTTTGCACGCATGGAAAGCTGGCGCTCAAACAGTCGCACTGCGTCGGCAACTCGAAGCCATGCCAGATGGTGGTGTGTATGCGTTGTCCATTCCACTTGCCCCCTATCGTTGCCCACCAGGGCCTTATGAACGTGCTTGCCAAGTTGCCGACTATTTCAGCAAGGCCAAGCCTAAAAGCAAAGTCCTCATTTTTGATGCCAATGATGACGTCACATCTAAAGGCCCCTTGTTCAAAAAGGCTTGGGCTGAGCGTTACAAAGGCATCGTTGAATACCATGGGAAACACAATGCAGTGGACGTTGATGCGGCCACCAACACCCTGAAATTTGAATTTCAAGACGATTTGAAAGCCACCGTGCTGAACGTTATTCCACCTATGCGTGCAGGAGAAATTGCCGTCAAAACAGGGTTGGCTACTGCGAACAAGCGTTGGTGCGAAGTCGATTTTCTAACGTTTGAATCAAAAACTGCCAAAAACATTCATGTCTTGGGTGACTCGATTCAAATTGCACCTGCCATGCCCAAATCTGGCCACATGGCCAATCAACACGGCAAAACTTGTGCCGCTGCCGTGGTTGCCTTATTAACTGGCAAAGAACCCAATTCAATGCCCATCTACAACAACACATGCTATAGTTTTGTAAGTGCTGAACACGTGGTGCACGTTGCAAGTGTTCATGCCTACGACGTTGAAAAGAAAACCATGTTGGCAGTTCCGGGTTCAGGCGGCGTATCAAGTGAAGCCAGCGCTCTTGAAGGCCATTACGCAATGGCTTGGGCACGCAATATTTGGGCAGATACATTGGCATAAATTGACTCAATGAAAATACAAAATACCATCGCACTTGCATTGATTGCATCCAATTTCATAGGTGGATCAGCTTTAGCCAATTCAGACCTAGCTAAAAAGAATGTCTGTTTCGCATGCCACATTCTTGACAAAAAACTGGTCGGTCCATCTTTCAAAGACGTTGCCAAAAAATATGCAGACGTTCCAGATGCTGCCTCTCAATTGGCCATGAGCATTAAAAAAGGAGGCGCTGGCAAATGGGGGCCAGTGCCAATGCCCCCACCTGCTGGTTTGAGCGATGCAGATGCCAAGGCACTGGCCATTTGGATTCTTGATGGTGCCAAGTGAAAAGCTTGACAAGTCCTAACCGCAGAGATTCCATCAAGCAAATCATGACACTGGCTGGTTTACTGGTCGGTGCTGGGTATCCACAATTTTCTACTGCTGCTTACAACAAAACCTCTTTCGAAACCAAATCTATCAACGAAGCCATCAAGATGCAAGGTGGCGGCGTCATCTCAGAAAGCAAAGAAGTTCTCATCAATGCGCCTGACTATGCAGAAAATGGTGCAGCTGTTGCGATGGGTGTCAGCATATTCTTGCCTGATGTTAGAAAAATACTGATCTTGATAGAAAAGAATCCTGCAACATTGGCTGCATCTTTTCAAGTCAGTGATGTTGTTGAATCAAATTTTTCCACCAGAGTCAAAATGAGTCAAACTTCAGATGTCTACTTCGTTGCCATCATGTCCGACGGTCGGGCCATGTATGCCAAAAAAGAAGTCAAAGTGACAATCGGTGGTTGTGGCGCTTGAATAAAAATGACTGAACCCACACGCATTCGCGCCCAAGCGCTTGGAGAGAAGACCACCGTTCGTGTTCTGATGAACCACGAAATGGAAAGCGGCCAGCGCAAAGATGCATCAGGGAAAATCATTCCCAGTTGGTACATTCAAGAGATGACTGTCATGCTCAATGCCAAGGTGGTACTGACCGCAGAATTCGGAACATCTGTTTCTAAAAACCCTTACCTTCAATTCATTCTCAAAGGCGGTAAAGCGGGTGACAAAATTACTTTGAGCTGGCGAGACAACAAAGGTGAAACGCGAAGCGACGAAGCAAGCATCACCTGACCATTAGCACACTTAGAATCTCAGCATCGCCGTGCCGTTCTTGACGTACACGCAAGTTTTGTTTCATCCCATTTTCGCCGTCTGTTCTTCCTAAATTGACTTTGTCGCCGCCAAGTGGCAATGCTTCTTTCGCCAAGCAATGAGGACGCCCGCGAGCACCGCTGCTCAAGTAGTCTTTGAGGAGTGACTGGCGGGTCGAGTTCTCGTCCATACGACGCACGACGGTGAGGTATTCAAACACGGCATCAACCAAGGCCTCTGGTGTAAGCCCAAAGGTTTTCTGAGTTCTCACCCAGAGATGATCTGAAAACGCCATCCAAGCCCAAAATGGCGAATGATGAGGTGCATGGGCTTGCAAAATCAATGACAAGGTTTGTTTAAAACGCCCCGAGTTGGCCACCAAGTCCCAATACTTTGCCAGTCTGGTAAAGCGCTCGAAGCTTGCTTTGTCAATGTCATTGTTTTGCCTGATGACATACGGTGGCTGGCTGTCGTAAACCATGCCATGCGTCTCGGTGTGACGCGCCAAGGGAGTACCTCTCAAGCGCTTCAAGATGCCCAATTGAATTTCTTGCGGACCAATGCTGAGCAATCGGTCAAAGCCTTTGGCAAAACTTTGAAGGGTTTCGCCAGGTAAGCCAAAAATTAAATCAGTGTGCAAATGAGCATTAGACTCAGTCAGTAGCCAACGCAAATTGGCTTCTGTTTTTGCATTATCTTGTTTTCGAGAAATTCGCTGCTGAACCTCTTCGTTGAAGCTTTGGATGCCCACCTCAAACTGCAACACCCCTTGGGGAAACTGAGAGATCAACTCTTTCAAGCGATCTGGCAAGTGGTCTGGTATGACCTCAAAATGAACCAGCAAGCCCTGTGCAGAATCAAGTGTCAGCCGGTCAAGAAAAAACTGCAATATTTGAGCGGAAGCTTCTATTTTTAAATTGAAGGTGCGATCGACAAACTTGAAGTTTCGAGCACCTCGAGTGAACAGGACGTCCAATTCTTGCAGGAAAGGATTTAAATCGAATGCCCACGCTGTTTTGTCCAAGGAACTTAAACAAAACTCGCATTTAAAGGGGCATCCTCTAGACGCTTCAACGTACAGCACTCTGTTGGCCAAATCAGCGTCTGAAAATTCGCGGTAGGGCAATTCAATGTCACTCAAGGGCGGCTGCTCGCCCTGAATGATCTTCATTAAAGGCTTGGGGCCCTTCAGCAAGGCAAGACACAACTTGGGAAAACTGACATCACCCCAACCTGAAATGACATGGTCTGACAATTGCACAATGTCTTGAGATTCGGTCTCGTGGCTCACTTCGGGCCCGCCCAAGACGACAATGATACGAGGCCGCTGCGCTTTAAGGACTCTGACAAGTTCAGTGGTTTGAATCACATTCCAGATGTACACCCCAAATCCAATGATTTGAGGACGATCTGTCAATTCAGGCCCCAGTTGACTCAGCAGTTCATGCGCCATGTCCTGCGTAGGTCTAGCCAAGGTAAATTCAGTCAATGCTGTCAGATGCGCCAAATCATGGCTACCATGGCGCGCCATGTTAGCCATGAGGTAACGCAGTCCTAAAGAGGCGTGAATGTACTTCGCATTGAGCGTGCAAAGAATAATGGCTGGCGACTGCGTCTCTATTTGGGGCATGCCCACATTATCCAACGAGTCAAGTTGTCAAAGTGAGCTTAAGCTTCTGCTGAAAACAACTTCTTTTTTGACAAATTTTTCATGATTGTCTTCCACTGCACTCAATTCGTACAAGTAGTTCACCATCATGGCACTGGACTGTGCAAGACCTTTTTTAGAAAGATCAGCGCCCCAATTGATATCGTGCAACTTTGCCCCATTGGCCAAATGAAACTTGGCCACAGAATCACCTGAACCCTTGTGTACAAATTGAGTGAGGTAAACAAAGCACAGATGCATGAGGGCTGATTTTTCTTCGGCTCTGGCTAAGGCAGGCGTCCAACCCTTGGTCAAGCGTTTTGACCACTCGCCTTCTTTCATCAAGACTTTCAGTGACTGTGCAATTTTGCCTTTTTTGTCCTCCAAGGCTTCCAATGCGTGTGACCCTGGCAAAGCATCCAACCATCTGTTAAATCCGGGTACAGGCGACAAGGTACAAAAGGTTTTAACACTTGGAATTTCTTGCAGTATTTTTTCGGCCACTCGCTTGATCAAAAAATTGCCAAGCGATACGCCACGCAGTCCGGGCTGGCAGTTACTGATGGAGTAAAAAATAGCGGTCTTGAATTTTTTGGAATCCAAAGACTCAGACTTCTTGTCGAGCAGCGGTCCAACCTCTTTTGAAATGGTGGTGACCAAGGCCACCTCCACAAAAATCAAAGGCTCGCCAGGCAACTGGGGATGAAAGAAGGCGTAACAGCGGCGGTCGGGCTGCAAGCGGCGCCTCAAATCGTCCCAACCATCGATGGCATGCACCGACTCATGCTGAATGATTTTTTCAAGCAAGAGTGCTGAGGATGACCACGTGATTTCGTGCAACTCCAAAAAGCCTGGATTGAACCAAGAATTCAACAAGTGCTGCATGTCTGCATCGACTGCTTTCAAACCGGCCTTGGTTTTGGTGTGCTCTAACAAACGCTCCCTCATGCGAACAATGGTTTGTGTGCCATTGGGTGCGCGATTGATTCGGCGCAACAATTCTTGTCTGGCCGGCTCGACTATTTTAAAAAGTGCAACCAGACTTTCATCATCGTATTTGTCTGCGTAATGCTGTGCTGCCTGTAAAACTTCAATAGGGTCAGGACTGAATTTATGAGCTAAAAATTCAAAGAATTTCAGCTGGTCTGGCTTGTCTAGGAGTTTGAACTGCTCTACAAACTTAGCAGCAATGCTTTGTGCATTGGCTTCGCCCTTCTCTGAAAGCAAGCTCAGAGCAATTTTTTGGGCGGATTCAAGTGATTTGGCTTTAGTGAACCGTTCAAACATGCTGGACCTAGTGTGTGCTTTTAGAAATGATACGGGTAAGAT
>CAIODE010000312.1 GCA_903856875.1 uncultured Burkholderiales bacterium | reverse complement strand
GGCCGTGCCTGAATAAATCCAACGCTGCTCTTCCAAGGTCAATGAGGCAGTGGCTTCCAGCGCTTCTTGCAAGTGCTTGGTGAGGCCACCGGCAGAGGCGGGGAAATTAGAGCCCCATGCGATGCGATTGGCGCCAAAGGCACTGACCACCGCTTTGCTAAAGGCCGCCTGTGTCGACTTGCCTTCTTTGGATTCACGCACGTTGTGGGTGGTGAACTTGAAATTCAAGTTGGGGTACTTGGCCAAAGCAAACAAACTGGCAGCTTGCGCGTAGGGGGCGCCATCTTCCAAAACAGGGCGCGCAAAGTGATCCAACAGCACTTTGGCTTTTGGAAATTGTTTCAGCAAAGTCTCGAGTTGGGGCAAACCATTGGCACGCAATTGCACGCACATGGAAATGTTGTGCTCAGAGATGTATTCCCACACTGGGAAGCTGCGAGGATCGTCCAAACGCACACTGTGGTCTGCTGCCGCCGTATGACCTGCAATGAACACACGCATGCCACTCAGGCCTGCGTCTTTCCAACGCTTGACTTGCGCCACGCCATCGGCTTGCAAGGTATCGACCGAATACACACCCACAAATTGCGAGGTGTTGGCTTTCACGCAATCCAAGGTATAGCTGTTGTCATGGCCATAGCAGGTGGAAGCTTGAACCAAAACAGATTTGGCGACGCCTGCTTCTTTCATGGCTTGAGCCATGCCAAGGCCATTCACAGGTCGCTCTTTGGACCAGTCAGATTGTTTGCCGCCCATAGGCGCCAGAGGGTAGCGAACAGGATCATCAGCAATCACGTGGCTGTGGGAGTCCACCACGGGCACGCCCAAAGAAATCGCAGATAAGTGGGTAGAGGGAGATGCAGTCATGGTGCCTAAATTGCGAGGTCTCGCAAAGAGTCTTTACAGCCTCACATCATGCCTTCAATTGCCTATGTACTCATCTACAAAATTTCACAGCTTAGTGACGGAAATGACGCACACCGGAAAACACCATGGCCACACCGCGTTCATCTGCAGCAGCGATCACTTCGGGGTCGCGCATCGAGCCGCCCGGCTGAATCACGCAATTGGCACCAGCGTCCACCACCACATCCAAACCATCGCGGAAAGGGAAAAAAGCATCGCTGGCCACCACGGTGTGTTGCAAACTCAAACCCGCATGACCGGCTTTGATACTGGCAATGCGTGCAGAGTCCAAGCGGCTCATTTGACCGGCACCCACCCCCATGGTCATGCCATTGGTACAAAAAACAATGGCGTTGCTCTTGACGTACTTGGCCACCTTCCAGGCGAACAACAAATCTTGTAGCTGCGAAGGGGTCGGTTGAACTTTGGTCACCACTTTGAGGTCGGCCAATTGCAATTCGTGGTTGTCAGCGGTTTGAATAAGCAAGCCCGAACCCACGCGCTTGATGTCTTGCGCATTGCGGCCTTGCTCGAATGCAGTGCCACCTGCTTTGAATTCAGGTAAGTCAATTTGCAGCACGCGCACATTGGCTTTGGCTTTGAAAATTTCAAGTGCTTCAGGCGAGTAAGAAGGCGCCATCAAAACCTCTACAAACTGCTTGCTAATTTGTTGGGCAGCCGCTGCGTCCACGTTGCGGTTCAGGGCAATGATGCCGCCAAAGGCAGAGGTAGGATCGGTTTGAAATGCCTTGTTGTAACTCTCAAGCGCGTTGACACCCACAGCCACGCCGCAAGGATTGGCGTGTTTCACAATCACACAGGCTGATTCTGTGAAGCTCTTCACGCATTCCCAGGCCGCGTCTGCATCGGCAATGTTGTTATAAGACAGTTCTTTGCCTTGCAACTGCACCGACGTGACCAATGAGCCTGGCGCTGGATGCAGGTCGCGATAAAAAGCAGCCGTTTGATGCGGATTCTCACCGTAGCGCAGGTCTTGCAATTTCACAAAGCGGCCGTTAGATTGGGCGGGGTATTCGGTGCGGGTGCCAGCTTCTAAGTTGTAGGAAGACAAATAGTCGCTGATGGCCGCGTCGTAATTGCTGATGCGATTGAAGGCTGCTACAGACAAAGCAAAGCGTGTTTTCTCAGTCACTTGGCCGTGGGCTGTAAGCTCTGCAATCACTGTGGCGTATTGCGATGCATCGGTGAGCACTGCCACGTCTTTCCAGTTCTTGGCAGCACTGCGCACCATGGCAGGCCCGCCAATGTCGATGTTCTCAATGGCATCTTCCAAAGTACAGCCAGGCTTGGCCACAGTAGCTTCGAAGGGGTACAAATTGACGATAAGCAAATCGATGGTTTGAATGCCGTGCTCTTTCAAAGCGGCCATGTGCTCGGGTACATCACGGCGTGCCAACAAACCACCATGCACTTTAGGGTGCAATGTTTTGACACGGCCGTCCAACATCTCCGGAAACTCTGTGAGTTGCGCCACTTCGGTCACTGGCAAGCCTTGCTCTGCCAGCAGTTTGGCGGTGCCGCCAGTTGAAACCAGCTCTACTTTGAGAGCGTGAAGGGCTTTGGCAAGATCAACGATGCCCGTTTTGTCGGAGACAGAAATGAGTGCTTTCATTATTTTTATTTCAAAAGTTTGTGTTCTAAAAGTTTTTTGCGAAGCGTGTTGCGGTTAAGTCCCAACCAATCTGCCGCGCGCGATTGATTTTGCTCAGCGTGTTGCATGACCACTTCAAGCAAAGGTTTTTCAACGGCATTCAAAAGCATGTCGTACATGCCATTGGGCTCTTCACCGTCCATGTCGTGAAAGTAATCGTTCAAGCTTTCGCGGATGCATTCGTCAATTTTCTTCTTGGTCATTCCATGGTCTCCAAGGCCATTTCTGGGCGTATGCCTGAAAAAGCCTGCGGCATGCGCTCCATGCGCGATGCCATTTCTGCAAAAAAATCAGCCACAGCACGAGATTGCAACTCGGCTGTTTCCAAGGTGTTCATGTGATCTCTGAACACATCACCGTTTGGCAAATCACGTACATACCAACCGATGTGTTTGCGCGCAGATCGCACGCCTGTTAACTCACCATACAAGCCATAGTGATCTTGCAAATGTTCGAGCAACGCACGCTTCACTTCGGCCACCAAGGGCGGCGCCAAATGCTCGCCTGTGGCCAAAAAATGAACAATTTCGCGAAATATCCAAGGACGTCCTTGGGCAGCACGCCCCACCATCAGGGCATCGGCGCCGGTGTACTTGAGCACCTGCAAAGCTTTTTCGGGTGAATCGATGTCGCCATTCGCCACCACCGGAATCTTGAGGGCGGCTTTGACAGCAGCCACGGTGTCGTACTCGGCAAAACCTTTGTAGCCTTGTTCGCGCGTGCGGCCATGCACCGTGACCATTTGGATACCCACACCTTCAAAGGCCTTGGCCAAAGTCAGCGCATTTTTTTCTGTGTCGCACCAACCTGTGCGCATCTTCAAAGTCACAGGCACACCGCGAGGTGCACACGCAGCCACAACAGCTTGGGCAATTTCGATGGCCAAGCTCTCGTTTTGCATGAGCGCAGAACCCGCCCATTTGTTACACACTTTTTTGGCAGGGCAGCCCATGTTGATGTCGATGATCTGCGCACCCTGATCGATGTTGTAGGCCGCAGCTTCGGCCATCATGGGGGCGTCTGTGCCCGCAATTTGCACCGCAATGGGGCCAGGCTCACCGTCGTGATTGGCGCGTCGCGATGTTTTCAGACTTTTCCACAAGTCCTTGCGCGACGTCACCATCTCGCTCACGGCATAGCCCGCACCGAACTGTCTGCACAGTTGGCGAAAGGGACGGTCCGTGACACCCGCCATGG
>CAIODE010000311.1 GCA_903856875.1 uncultured Burkholderiales bacterium | reverse complement strand
GCATACGGCAGAAAATCTTTGACTCTTCCCATGGGGTGTAATTCGTCACCCACAACTTGAATGTCTGGTCTTAATTTTTCAAGTTGAAGTTTGGCTTCTCGCAAGACAGACTGGCCAAAACTGTAATCCTGCCCAATCAAATACACCGACTTCAATTTTGAATCTTGCTTCAAGACTTGCATCAGGGCAGACATGTGCATATCTGCGTGGGCGTCAAATCTAAAGTGCCAAAAATTGCATTTTTCTTGCGTGAGCGACGGATCCACTGCTGCGTAGTTTAAAAAGAGTACGCGCTTTTGTGGCTCACGCTCATTGTGTTTTTGAATGGCATCGATCAATGCGGCAGCATTGGCCGAGGAGTTTCCCTGTAAAACAAATTGAGCGCCCGAATCGATGGCTGCGCGCAAAGAAGTTAAAGCTTCTTCACTTTGGCCTTTGCTGTCGTAACGGTTTAGCACCAGCTTGCGTTTACCTTCTAGCGTGGTCACACCGCCTCGAGCATTCACTCTTTCCACAGCCCAAACCAAGTTTCTCAAGACAGCTTCACCTGTGTTTGCAAAGGGTCCGCTCATTCCTTCAATCAGGGCCAATTGAACTGGCGGCAATGGCGTCGAGTGTGATTGTGCGTTCACTGAGGAACTTAGACACAAGACGATGCACAGACACAGGCGAGTCCAATATCGAGCAAAAACTAACACAACAACATCCCCATCAATCAGATGGCAAGCGAATCAATGCTCGACAGCGGCCACCGTGGTTTGACGTCAAACCCATAATTCAATTCAGCTTGTTGTTTGCCAGACTGCACCCGCATGGCAGCTGCCATGGCAATCATGGCACCATTGTCTGTGCACAAATGAAGTTCTGGATAGTGCACACGCACACCTGCTTTTTCGCAAGCTTGATTCAATTGCAATCGCAAAGAACGATTGGCGCCCACACCACCCGCTACGACCAAACGTCGCATGCCCGTTGCCTTCAAAGCGGCCATCGATTTTTTGACCAACACCTCCACAATGGCGGCTTCAGTCGATGCTGCCAAATCTGCTTTGTGCGTGTTGCTGGTGTCGTGCAGTGCTGCGCCCAATTTGTTGGCTTGGGTCAACACCGAGGTTTTCAAACCAGCGAATGAAAAATCAAAATTACCGCTGTGCATCAAAGGCCGAGGCAGTTTGAAGGCTTGCGGGTTACCGCCTTCTGCGCACTTAGACAAAGCCGGCCCACCTGGATAGCCCAGGCCCATGAGCTTGGCGGACTTGTCGAATGCTTCGCCCGCAGCATCGTCAACCGTTTCACCCAAAATTTCGTAAGAGCCCACGGCCTCAACCCGCATGAGTTGGGTGTGGCCACCTGAAACCAGCAATGCCACAAAAGGAAACTCTGGCGGGTCTTCACTTAAAAACGGAGACAGCAAGTGGCCTTCCAAATGGTGAACACCCAACACCGGTTTTTGCAAGGCTGCACCGAGGGCACAAGCCACACCGGCACCTACCAACAAAGCCCCCGCCAATCCGGGGCCTCGGGTGTAGGCCACCACGTCCACCTGCTTCAATTCGATGTTGGCATTTTTCAAAACTTCCCGAGTCAGGGGAATGACGCGCTTGATGTGATCGCGGCTGGCCAATTCAGGCACCACACCGCCATAGGCCTGGTGCATGTCGATTTGACTGAACAAAGCATGTGCCAAAAGGCGTGGTGCGCCATGGGCTTGGGTTTGAACCAAAGCCACACCGGTTTCATCGCAAGAAGACTCAATTCCAAGAAAAAGCATAATGCTTGAGTTTATGCGATGGTGATCATTAAACTTATAACGCTAAGTTATCTAGGCTTTGAGACAATACCAGCATGGGGATTGGTCACTACATCAAAGAAATTGGTCGCGGCAAAGATGGCGCAAAAGCCTTGTCGCGCGAACAAGCTTCAGATCTATTGGGTCAAATCCTAGATCAAAACGTGAGTGAATTAGAAGTAGGCGCTTTTTGTTTGGCCATGCGTATCAAAGGCGAGACGCCTGAAGAAATGGCCGGTTTCTTAGATGCGGTTCAGGTGCGGTTGAATGCCCTGCCCCCAATGGATCAGCAGCCAACTGTTGTCATTCCTTGCTACAACGGTGCTCGTAAATTACCAGCACTGGCACCCCTACTGGCTTTGCTTTTATGCCAACAAGGTGTGCGTGTGTGTGTTCATGGCACCCCCACTGAAAACAGTCGGACCACCTCTTTTGAAGTGTTTGAAGCCCTAGGTCACAAAGCCCTCACGAACATT
>CAIODE010000310.1 GCA_903856875.1 uncultured Burkholderiales bacterium | reverse complement strand
CGTCCCAATCCAAAGAAACAGTGGGGGCGCGTTTGATCAAGGCTTGAGCCAGACCTTGACCGCCGGAAATTAATTTAGAGCAAGTCAGCATTCAATCATTCAAAAAATTCAAATCATTATCATCAGAACAAGAAGTAACGTTGCGTCATGGGCAAGCTGACCGCAGGTTCGCACGTGAGCAACAAGCCATCAGCGCGCACCGCATAAGTTTGCGCATCGACTTCCATTTTAGGTGTGTAGTCATTGAGAATCATGTGGCGCTTACCAACACCCCGAATGCCTTTGACAGCCGACAATGTTTTCTGCAAACCATACTTCTGACCAATGCCAGCGGCAAGCCCGGCTTGCGATACAAACGTGAGCGAACCGCGCGCCAATGCGCCGCCGTAGCTGCCAAACATAGGGCGATAGTGCACAGGTTGTGGCGTGGGAATGGAGGCATTGGGGTCGCCCATGGCGGCCATGGCAATGAAGCCGCCTTTCAAAATGACGGCTGGCTTGACACCAAAGAAGGCGGGCTTCCAAATGACCAAGTCGGCCCACTTGCCCACCTCAATGCTGCCCACTTCATGGCTGATGCCGTGCGCAATGGCGGGGTTGATGGAAAGCTTGGCAATGTAGCGTTTCACGCGCGCATTGTCATTGCGCTCAGTATCGCCTGGCAATTTGCCCCGCTGCACTTTCATTTTGTGGGCAGTTTGCCAGCAACGCAAAATCACTTCGCCCACACGGCCCATGGCTTGACTGTCTGAACTGAACATGCTGATGGCACCGAGGTCATGCAAGATGTCTTCGGCTGCGATGGTTTCTTTGCGAATGCGACTTTCAGCAAATGCCAAGTCTTCGGGAATGGAGGGATCTAAGTGATGGCAGACCATCAGCATGTCAACGTGTTCATCAAGCGTGTTGATGGTGTAGGGGCGAGTGGGGTTCGTAGAAGAGGGCAGCACATTGGCTTCGCCCACCACTTTCAAAATATCAGGGGCATGGCCCCCGCCTGCACCTTCGGTGTGAAAGGTGTGAATGGTGCGGCCTTTGAAGGCGGCCACGGTATCTTCCACAAAACCAGATTCGTTCAAGGTGTCTGTGTGAATGGCAACCTGGGTGTCCGTTTCTTCTGCCACATTCAAGCAGTTGTCGATGGCAGCAGGTGTCGTGCCCCAGTCCTCGTGAAGCTTGAGGCCAATGGCACCCGCATTGATTTGTTCGCGAAGTGAGCCAGGAAGTGCGGCATTGCCTTTGCCTAAAAATCCCAAATTCATGGGGAAGGCATCGGCCGCTTGCATCATGCGCTCTATGTTCCAAGCACCTGGTGTGCAGGTGGTGGCAAAGGTGCCAGTGGCAGGGCCTGTGCCGCCGCCAATCATGGTGGTCACGCCGCTGGCCAAAGCTTCTTCAATTTGTTGAGGCGCAATGAAGTGAATGTGGGTGTCAATGCCGCCAGCAGTCACGATGTTGCCTTCGCAACTGATCACTTCAGTGCCAGGACCAATGATGATGTCAATGCCGGGTTGTGTATCGGGGTTGCCTGCTTTGCCAATGGCCACAATACGGCCATCTTTCAAACCAATGTCGGCCTTCACAATGCCCCAGTGATCAATGATCAATGCATTGGTCATGACGGTGTCTACTGCGCCTCCCGCTTGCGGGCCAGTGCCTGTGCCATCGCGTGTGCGCTGCGATTGCGACATGCCGTCGCGAATGGTTTTACCGCCACCAAATTTAGCCTCTTCACCATAGCCGCCAGCAAGGAGGGTGAAATCTTTTTCAACTTCAATGATGAGTTCGGTATCTGCCAACCGAACTCGATCGCCCACGGTGGGGCCAAACATTTCTGCGTATGCGCGTTTGCCAATCGTTGCCATGATCAATTTCCTTTCACGGCGGGCAGTGCGCCATTCACCAAGGCTCTGAAGCCATAGACTTCGCGCTTGCCGCTGTAGTCCACCAATTCAACGGTGCGTTGTTGGCCGGGCTCGAAACGAACTGCTGTACCCGCTGCAATGTTCAAACGCATGCCTTGCGCAGCTTCTCTCTCGAACAAAAGTGCGCCATTGGTTTCTGCAAAATGATAGTGCGATCCAACTTGAATGGGCCTGTCGCCGCCGTTTTGGACGACCAAGGTGATGGTTCTTCTGCCTGGGTTGAGCGTGTGTACGCCTTCGTCTGTAATCAGTTCGCCTGGAATCATGACCGGGTCCTTAAACAATGGGTTGATGCACAGTCACCAGTTTGGTGCCGTCTGGGAATGTGGCTTCCACTTGAATGTCTGGAATCATTTCTGCAATGCCATCCATGACATCTGCGCGCGTGAGCAGGTTGCGGCCTTCGCTCATGAGTTGCGCCACAGTTTTGCCATCGCGCGCACCTTCCATCACGGCGGCACTGATGTAGGCCACTGCTTCTGGATAATTGAGTTTGAGGCCGCGGGCTTTTCGGCGCTCAGCCAAAAGTCCTGCTGTGAATATAAGGAGTTTGTCTTTTTCGCGTGGGGTGAGTTCCATGGTGCACTCGTTTGAAGTTCATATTCAAGCTTACCTCAAGCAACATGCATGCCCTTGAGCTTCGACAGAATCTTTGGGCTGCACTGCAAAAGGGCATATCTATTTTGGTGCTCACAAACATCAAATGCACAAATTTGGTTCATTTTTTGGCTTTGCGCTTGCCATTGTGTGAGCAAAATCCATTTTTAAATGACTGGGAATAAGGAGTTTCCACTCTGATCAAGATGCGAAACCAATGGGTTGGCACAGCCCTTGCAGAAGGCTAAGCAGCGTTGCAGTTCTTCGCTTGTTTACCAACCTTCCTTAATTTGATTGGAGTGCTCTTATGTTGAATCGTCGTGGCAATCTCAAAGCCTTGGCTCTTGCATCTGCCCTCGTAGCAGGTGGCTTGTCTTTCTCTGTTCAAGCTCAAACGTCTAACACCATCAAAGTGGGCATTTTGCACAGCTTGTCTGGCACCATGGCTATCTCTGAAACGGTGTTGAAAGACACCGTGTTGATGGCCATCGATGAGATCAACGCCAAAGGCGGTGTGTTGGGTAAAAAATTGGAACCCGTGGTGGTTGACCCCGCATCTAACTGGCCATTGTTTGCTGAAAAAACCAAACAGCTCTTGGGCCAAGACAAAGTGTCTGTGATCTTCGGTTG